>NZ_JBXCIY010000030.1:0-24967 GCF_056786395.1 Paenibacillus sp. Y951
CATGCAACGGTCGTCACGATTGTAGGCGAATCTTACCGTTTGAAGGATCACTTTGTGAAAGAAGACAAGTGATTTTGTACATCATTAAACAAGCAAAAGTATACATTCTTAGGTTGACATTTACACCCAATCTAGCATTTATACTATAACTTATCAATTCAGCGGACTAGCTAATGCCCTTAGCCTTCAACTTCGCCCTTTAAATACGTATTATTCGTACCTTGGCTACGCAAATTATTTTAGATTATAATTTAAATTCAAGACATCAGAATATAAAGTTAAATTGCTATCTAGATTGATTTCCTTTTGATTTTCTTCTACGTATATATATTCTACTTTAGTATTCTGCTTTTTCAATTCCTCAACTACCCAATCTAGTTTTAATAGCTGTGACTCACTATACATATTAAATAAAGTCAGTAGCCCATATAAAGGAACAAGATATTTGTTATCAATATATAATTGACATCTTTTATCAACGGATATGTAAAAGATCTCGGGATATTTATCTAACCTGTTCTCACCTGTAAAACCCAAGATATTATTAACATTGTCAAGTTTCTTTTCTAAAAATAATTTATGCTTATCGAGTTGTTTAGTATACGCCTTGTTCAATGTATCAAATATTTTAACATGATTTTCATCCATGACAGAAACGTAGTGATTTTCTTTCCACTTACATTCTATAATGAGTAATAAGTTTGAATTCCGATCATAAATAGCCACATCTATATCGCTATTTTCTTTTTTACCCTCATCATTAAAGAATTCATAATACTTTCCATCAACAACTATAATGTTGGTATATTTTTCTGCACTATTTTTGATTTCATTAACAACACTTTTTGAAACTGACTCGTCTCGCTTGATAACTTTTTTATTTTTTAAATAGTGTCCATTTGTTAAAGTAAATTGCAAATCACTCAACAAAAAGAATGAAGGTACAAAATATATTTTCTCGTTATATTCTAATAACGGGAATTCCAATAAGGTGCCCCGCCCATCAAAAGTAAAATAAGATATGCACTTTTTGATATACTCCAAATTTAAGTCAGTAATTTTGTTAATCTTCTGAACCAAATACTCTTTATCAAATGAAATTAATAAGAAATTTTCATTCGGCGAATCTAGTAAAGAAAGTTTATAAATTTCTGATTGTATTTGCGAGAAATAATAAAGTATTGAAATAAAATCTAATAAATTTTTGTTACTCTTAATAGATTCGCTTTTAAACCCCTCTATTTTGTCTAAGTCCAATTTTGTATTTTGATAACATAAGTTTAGCAATTCTTTATTTATATCTACCATTAATCTATCAATTTTTTTAATGTCACTCTTTAAATTCTTTTCTCTTGAATTCTTTATTTTTTCAGAAAAATATAGTACCGGTCTCGTTTTTATTATTTTTTCGTATTTCATTCTTCCTTTATCGTGAATTCCATTGTAATATAAATACTCTTTAAGAAATCCCCCCCATACCGTTGAACTAGTTAATTTATAAGAGCCTTTATCAACTTCATTAAGTCGACTTTTTGCAAAAGAACTCATATCCATTATTTCTTTAATAAATTTATAATCTGAATAAGCATTGTGAATCATTGGAAGCAAATTCTCACAGTAGTACTTAAAATCTTCCGAATTGAATTGAAATCTAAGTTGTTTATTATCTATTTTTGTTATAATTCTTCCTATAAACCAACTAATAGAACTGCGATAAATTTCACTCTTTCCTTGATTGGGATAGGAATTAATAAACTTTTTCTCAACCGCAAGTAAATGATAATATAACAAAAAGCCTATATTATCTTTGTAAACACAAATATAATCATCAATAAATTTTTCTAATTCTCTTTCTACAAAGATCTTTATTTTTTGTCTAATCTGAAATTCATCCATAAATATCCCCCTGGATCGTAATGACCTACAACATTATTTTACACCATTTCACAAAAGATGGGGGAGATCCTAGAATAAACATCCTCTGAATGGCAAGTATAAGGTGATTTTCTCAATCAATTAGTTATATTATTAATCATAGACGGTAGTTATTAAAGCAAGAGGATATATGGAGAAATCGAAGATCAAGCATGGACATTTTTTTAGAAGAGGATATCAGGTTTAGTAAAACGGGGTCTATACATTCTCTAGAAAATTCCAGTTAGAGTCACCTTTTATTGATTCAATTGTTACTCACTCCATACTTATTCTTCCTTCCTACTAATGCCATCATTCATAATCTCGATATTCATCTCCACTACCTATTAGGTAACAGTAAGCTCTTCAATTACTTCACGATGGTTTTCAATAAACTTATCTCTTAATCCAGTGGATAGGTTACACTTAGTTGGACATTAAAGATAAGGGGCGGTAGAATAATAGAGATGAAATGAGGAGAATCTACTATGGCCCCAAAAAGAAGAGTGTTTACAACAGAATTTAAAAAGCAAGTGGTTGCTTTATATGAAAATGGGAAAAGCCGTCAAGATATTGTGCAGGAATTCGAATTAACCCCATCTGCTTTAGATAGATGGATTTCACAATTCCAACAGTCTGGATCTTTCAAGGAAAAAGACAATCGAAGCCCAGAAGAACTTGAATTAATTGCGTTGAGAAAAAGAAATAAACAGTTAGAAATGGAAGTCGATATTTTAAAGCAAGCCGCGCTGATCATGGGACGAAAATAAAATTGATCGAGAAAAACCGTCATAAATATTCGGTATCAGCAATGTGCGATGTCCTACAAATAGCTAGAAGTACGTTTTATTATGAAGTAGAAATAGCCATTCAAAAAGAAAATGAAAGAGTGGATGAAGAGCAACGATTAAAAGATGACATTCTATTAATCTTCAATAAAAATCGTCAAGTATTTGGCACTCGTAAAATCAAAGATGCCCTGTCTAAGGAAGGCTACACGGTCTCTAGACGACGGATCGGACGATTGATGAAGGAGCTTGATATTCGATCAAAGTATGCTCAATCATCGTATAAGCCTATGTCTTCGCGTCCCAATGAAGAATCCATTCAAAACGTGTTGCATCGTGAGTTTCAGGTCAAAGAAGAAATGTCTGTTTTGGTCAGTGACCTGACCTATGTCAAAGTGGGTAAACAATGGAACTATGTCTGTTTCTTGATTGATCTATACAACCGAGAAATCGTTGGTTACAGTGCTGGTGATCGAAAAGACGCAGCATTAGTTCAACGTGCCTTTGCAACCGTCAAAAAGCCATTAGAAACTGTGAAATTGTTCCACACCGATCGAGGCTCTGAATTTAAGAATGTTGGCATTGACGAGCTATTGTGCACGTACAACATTCAACGTTCGCTAAGCAATAAAGGAAATCCTTATGATAATGCAGTAGCAGAAGCAACATTTAAGATATTAAAGACAGAATTAATCAACGGTATGAACTTTCTCACGCAAGAACAACTCACACTTGAACTATTTGATTACATCAATTGGTACAATAATATACGCACACACAGCACGCTTGGCTACTTAAGTCCGGTCGAATATAGAAACTTAGCCCCTAATAAAATTGTTTGATTTAGTGTTGACATTCCAAATTTCTTCAAGTCTTAAAAAGTAAGGATAGGACATTTTTCGATGGTCGTCGATATTAACCACCACGATATGTTTGCGTTCATCATCTATCCATAGGATCCGTATTATCTCAACTACCTCTAGATCCTCACACAAACGCTCAATGATAGAATTGACTACGATTTGCATGTTCAAATACACCTCCTTATCAAGCTAAGTAAATCGTTTTTTGCATCAGCTGTTCATTCTGAATAATAATTAATGGTTCACTTTCTCGAATAATATGTTTATCCATCTCCATTCCCCAGAACTTGTTTGCTAACATATGTTGCAAGATAAACAAGCATGTCCCTTTTTGCAAGCGATATTCATGGTCTGTCCTCACACAAAGATTCATTAGCGACGTTCGTCCAGCATCCTTTGAAAACACCTCGTATATGTCGTCGTGCAACAAGCATACAAGTTCCAGATTAACAATTGGTTGGGTATCTAAATATTTTGCATTTGCCATCCATTCTACGTTCTTCACAAGGATGTGAGGGATCTTATCTTCCGTAACAATACACCAATCAATACCTTGCTCTATAAAATAAACTCTTTCAATTTCAAATAGTTCCAGAGTGCGATCTGATAATTTCTCACGAGGTTTTATTGTTCGGATAACATCACGGCTTCCTTCTTTTACTTGTAACGTAATCCGGAAATCCGTTGTCATGACTACTGGGGTACCGTCTATATGTGGATGCTTAATGCCAAGTTGTTCAGCAATCTCAATTGTCTTCTCTAGCGGTAAAAGCGGCCATTGCTCACGGATATCAGTAACCCCATCAAGCCATTCGCAGTAATACAAATATTTTCTCTCATGTTCGGATAGAGTATGATGAATTCGTCCGGTCTTCCATCCTTTATGTCGTGTTAACCAACCTTCTGAAGCAATTTTATTGTCATGTGCTTGAATAAACGGCCGATAATTCTCTCCAACACCTTGCCCCCTTCCTTTCTTAATATAGTTGCTTTGCAGTACTTTTTTCCTTTCGCCACGCTTAGACAACTTTTCCACCTCCAGAAATGTTCTTTACACCCCGATAAAATGTTTTTTATACCCCGATATTCCCCTTAAAAACGACTAATGGCCTCGCCCCTTTGTAAAAAAGGGCGAAGCCATTATCTATAAATTTTTCTGCTGTAGTTCTTGATGATTCTTACTTCAGTGTATCCAAAGGTAACCAATTTATAAACCTTAAGACACCAACTTTAATGTCAAGACACTAACTTTAATGTCAAGACACCTACTATAATGTCTAGGCACTAACTATAATGTCACCAGACATAAGCACATTCATTTATAACTCCCCTACTCCACAGTAACACTCTTCGCCAAATTACGTGGTTTATCCACATCATGCCCCAATGCAAGCGAAGCATAGTAACTAAGCAATTGCAACGGCACTACAGCTAATGCTGGAGTAAGCACTGGCAATGTCTTCGGAATTGCGAATACTTCATCTACGGATTTCGCTACTTCTGTTTCAAACCCTTGGTTCGTTACTGCTAGCACATGGGCACCCCGTGCTTTTACTTCTTTAATATTGCTTAGTGTTTTCTCATATAGAGCCTCTTGAGTTACTAAAGCAATAACTGGAATATCATCTTCAATCAATGCCAGCGTACCATGCTTTAACTCACCCGCTGGATAAGCTTCAGAGTGAATATAAGAGATCTCTTTCAATTTCAACGATCCCTCTTGTGCTACGGCATAATCTACTCCACGTCCGATGAAGAATAGACTTGTATGATGAGACATCGATTCTGCCACTTGCTTCAATATAGAAGCTTGCTCTAAGATGCTCTCCACTTGCTCTGGAAGTGCTGTTAATCCTTCAATAATATGAGTAAGCTCAGATTCTTCTTTCGTACCAAGTATGCGCGCAAGATGAAGTCCAAGCAAATAAAATGCAATTAATTGAGATGAGTATGCTTTTGTTGAAGCAACAGCAATCTCAGGACCAGCCCATGTTACTAATACATCATCCGCTTCACGAGCTACAGAGCTACCTACAACGTTCGTAATCGCCAGCACGCGAGCGCCATTACGTTGTGCTTCACGCATAGCCGCTAGTGTATCGGCAGTTTCACCAGATTGGCTGACTACGATAACAAGTGTTTCTGGTGTAATAATTGGTGAACGGTATCGATACTCAGAAGCAACATCTGTTTCTACTGGAATGCGCGCCAATGATTCGATTACTGATTTACCAACTAATCCTGCATGGTATGCTGTACCACAAGCAACGATGTGAACTTTCGAGATTGAACGAATATAATCATCATTCATTTCAAGCTCTTTGCTTAGATTAACGGATTTACCATCTTCGGTAATACGACCAAGCATCGTTTCACGGTATGCTTTCGGTTGTTCATATATTTCTTTCAGCATAAAGTGGTCGAAACCAGCTTTCTCAGCCGTCACTAGATCCCAATCAATATGCACGATATCTTTGGCAATGCTTTCGCCCTCAAGGTTGAATAGTTCTACCCCATTACGAGTCAATACTGCCATATCGCCATCATCAAGAATATAGACATTACGTGTATATTCCAGAATCGCTGGAATATCTGATCCGATAAAGTTTTCACCTTCACCAAGACCGATGACTAGCGGGCTTGCAAAGCGCACAGCTACTAATTTATCTGGCTCATGAGAAGTTAGCACGCCTAGTGCATACGCGCCTCTTATATGCTTCACAGCACGCTGTACTGCTTGAACAAGATTACCATCGTATTCTTCAGCGATCAGATGAGAAATAACTTCCGTATCCGTTTCAGACACAAATACATGTCCTTTAGCGATCAGTTCTTCTTTCAGATCAAGATAATTTTCTATAATACCATTATGCACAACAGAGAATTGATGAGAATTATCTGTATGCGGATGAGAATTCACATCAGAAGGCTTACCATGAGTAGCCCAACGTGTATGACCTATACCAACCGCTCCATGCAGCGGTGTACCTTCTAGCTTTTCTTCAAGATTAGCAATACGACCTTTAGATTTTGTAACTTCAAGCCCTTGCTCTGTAAATACAGCTATACCAGCAGAATCATATCCGCGATATTCTAATTTTTTCAATCCTTCAAGTAAAATCTGTTGTGTTTCCCCATTACCAATATATCCAACAATACCACACATAGTATATTCCTCCGCATAGTGTCTCGCTTGCAGGCAGTGTCTCATCTGTAGCATATACTTTAGACGATACTGTTAATCTGCACGAACCACATAGCAAATATCCATATGACTTACCAACATCTTCGTTTCATTAGGCAATAGCAAGCTAGCCCATGGACATGTTCCATTAGCCACATATTTGCTAGCGATCCATTGACTTATACTGCTCGCTCTTCTTAGCGACAACAGTATAAGCACTGCGAAACGATCACTTCATTATAGTCAGACAGCTATTCGTTTGTTCAATTAGTCGCCCAATTGGTTTGCAAATAAGCTTGCGGTTGTCTGTACTTACCGAAAGGTCCCCGCCGAAATTTCGAACACCTTTACCTCGTCAGCTTAATAGTTAAATGTAAGTTCATTTTTTGAACCACCTCATAAAATGAGAGTTCATAAAATGGGCTTTCAGAACCGAGAAGATGGAACGTTACTTGAGAAAGGCGGAAGCGCAAGTGTACGTGTTTGGTACACGCGAACCGTACTTTCCAAGTTCGTTTCATATTCGACGTCGACTACGCTACATTAGCATAATCATCGTTATCAAAGTCCATTTTTTGAACCACCTATACCTCATTAAGCTCTGGCGCTTGGTTTGTTGTAACATCTACCCTCTCTTTCCTTCTTGAATCACACTTACTTATCATATTCATTTTCGGTCTTGTACGCAACAATTTATTTCATCCAATTGCATATTTTTTTATCGTACAAGTTCTCTCTACAACATTTGCTGTATATGCGTTCAATCCAAATAAAAGGGACAGATCATAATAATCTGTCCCTTTCAGCTAATCTCTTATCGTTACGCTCATTATATTCTAATTTATTAGCAAGCTTATACGCTCTGCTAGCTACAATTATCCAAGCTGTGCTTTAACAACATCGGCAATGCGATCAACATATGCATCGACTAGTTCTTTCTCTGGTCCTTCAGCCATCACACGAATCAATGACTCTGTTCCAGATGGACGTACAAGCACACGGCCATTATCACCTAGCTCCTGCTCAACTTCTTGCACTGCTTGTAGAATCGCTTCATTGCCTTCATATCGACTCTTATCGGCCACACGCACATTGACGAGCTTCTGCGGGTATTTACGCATAAGACCTTTCAACTCGCTTAGCTTCTTGCCAGATAATTGCATCGTATCAACAAGCTGCAAAGCAGTCATAATGCCGTCGCCTGTTGTAATATGATCTAAGAAGATGACATGACCTGATTGCTCTCCACCTAGATTGTAGCCGCCACGACGCATTTCTTCCATAACATAACGGTCACCAACTGCTGTTTGAGCGGTATTCAAGCCGATCTTCTCCGTACCTTTGAAAAATCCGATATTAGCCATAACTGTCGTCACCACTGTATCATGCTTCAGCTTACCTTCCCGCTTCATGCGATCACCGATAATACATAGAATGAAGTCGCCATCTACTTCTTCACCATGCTCATCAATGGCAATTAGACGGTCAGCATCACCATCGAAAGATAGTCCAACATCAGCACCGTGCGCCAACACTTGTTCACGTACGAACTCAGGATGCGTTGAACCAACGCCTTCATTAATATTTTTACCATTTGGCTCTGCACCTATAGTAATAACTTCGGCACCTAGCTCCTTGAATATTTGCGGTGCCAGCTCATAAGCAGCACCATGTGCACAATCTAATACAAGCTTCAAACCAGCAAATTGACCTGTAACTGTCGTTTTCAAATATTGTGAATATTTATCCGCCAGCTGATGTGAGCTTACAACTGAACCAACATCGCCACCTATTGGACGAGGTAGTTCATCTACCTCTGCATCGATCAAGCTTTCTATTTCTAATTCAGTTTCATCAGACAGCTTAAAGCCATCCCCTGCAAAAAACTTGATACCATTATCTTCAACAGGATTATGCGATGCAGAGATCATTACACCAGCATCAGCTTGCAGCTCACGCGTAAGATATGCCACTGCAGGAGTAGATAATACGCCTACAGAAATAACATCTGCACCAATTGAAAGTAAACCTGCAGTTAGCGCAGCCTCTAGCATATTGCCAGAAATACGAGTATCACGTCCAATAATAACTTTAGGCTTATGTGCCCTGCGAGTAAGTACGTAGCCTCCACAACGACCAATTTTATATGCTAATTCTGGTGTTAATTCGGTATTTGCTACACCGCGTACACCATCTGTTCCAAAATATTTCCCCATAATCGTTCTCCCTTAAATGTTTAATATTAATATTTAGTATTTTTAATATGCCGAGTAAGCTCCATGCATAACTTCGTTATCAAAGTTCGCCGGTTTGAACTTCCTCTTCATTGCCACTTGATGGCGAGGGACCCACCGGCTCCTCCACCCCACCCGTTATCGTCTCTGAATCTGGAGTCGGATTTTCACTATCTATCTCACTAGTCGGTAAATCTGGAATGATAGGATCTACAACTTCCTCTTCACCCTTCGTATCGATTTCCTTTGTACTTGTTATCTCTACGGTGACATTAAGTGTGAAATCCTCAAACTCTTGGGTACGAATATACGCCGGTAATTCTGCAGCAACCATTAATTCGTGTGTGCCGACGGTAAGACCAGTTACATCAAGCGATAGTTTAACATCAGAACTTTTGATCTTCTGTAATAAATTATCTGCTCCAGTAAGTAATACATCCATACGTCCATTCGTACTATTTGTAATCATCGCCTTCAAATCATCTTCAAGACCAGTAATTACCACAGGAATTCCACTCATCGTTCTCGTTGCAGTGGCTTCAATCTCAACAATTACAGGTATTTCATTAGGAGTTACGGTCAAGCCTATGTCAGACTTCTCAGCCTTAACTAGCACTTCCCCTGAATCCTTCACCTTGGATAGATCGAGCACGAAGCCATCATATAACGTCAGCTCATCTAGCACCGTCTGTTGTGCGTTAACGATTACACTTGTCGTTGCTGAATTAATAGATACAAGACTGAATCCTTCAGGAAGATTGCCTGTATATCTTAATTGCACCGGTAGCTCCTTCGATGGTAATGAGATGATGGTCTCTGCACTTAATGTATCCGGATGAACCGTAACATTAGAAAGTGCGACCCCTTGCGTATCATATGCAACAACTTTAGCTTTTTTGTTCGTAACGGTCGCATTTGCACCTGTAATATCGACCGTAACAGCTAGCGTCGCCAGACGAGCGTAATCATCCTTCGGCATTGTCACTTCAACAACGTTACCAGTATCTCCAACGATCGATGATTCTCCAACAATATAGCCTGGCGCTGGATCGCCTTTAGTAAGCACTTGAACTTCAAGCGTTTGCGTCTCAAGCTCTTCAATTTGCACGGTAACAAGGCGTGGAGATATTTCTACCTCTGTAATTCCTTTTGGCATTTGGAGCGTTAACGGCAAATCTTGAATACCAGGACCAACATCTCGTAAATCAAGCTGTACCACATAGTCATCATTAGTCGCTGTACGTAAGTTAGATATTCTACCTTCAACAACAACGCGAACTACCGTCGGCTCCAAGCCCGTTAATACGTATTTATCAGTATCTAGACCGATCGGCACAATTGTCGCTGCTTCAATAATCTTCGTATCCGTATTAGACGTAACAGATTGCGGAGAAGTTTCGGGATCATAATGTACGATTGCCCAAATTAATAAAGCAAGGACTAGCGATAATATTTTCAAGGAAGTAGGATGATTTATCCATTTATCCATGCTGATCCCCCTTTTTCTTCTTGAAGAAGGCCAATATAGCATTTTCTTTCTTTAACCCATCAGTACGTGGCGATAATTCTTCATGCAATTTGGAAATAAGTGATTCTTCATTAATATCGCGCACGATAAGCCCATTAATTGCTAACGAAACTTGACCTGTCTCCTCTGATACAATCAAAGAAATCGCATCACTCACTTCACTTACTCCAATTCCAGCTCGATGGCGTGTCCCTAATTCTTTACTTATAAATGGGTTTTCAGATAAAGGCAAATAACAGCCTGCTGCCATAATCTGATTGCCGCGTACAATAACGGCACCATCATGCAATGGGGAATTAGGTGTAAATATATTCATAAGTAGCTCCGATGAAATTCGCGACTCCATCGCAATACCTGATTCGATCATTTCCGAAACGCCTGTTTTCCGTTCAAATACAATTAATGCCCCGACCTTTTTCTTAGACATCGAACGAACGGCTCGAATAACCTCTTCAATTTGCTCACCAAGTCCGGCGGCATCTAATGAAGAGCCACGAGAGAAGAATTTCCCTCGGCCCAATTGCTCCAATGCTCGTCTTAGCTCAGGTTGGAATAGAATTAATATCATAACAATACCCCAGTTGAACATTTGACTCATTAGCCATTTAAGCGTATATAAATCCAGCCATGAACTCACTGCCCATGTCGCAACAAGTACGAAAATCCCTTTTAATAACTGAACAGCTCTCGTACCGCGAACGAGCATCATCAACTTATATATAATAAAGGCTACGATTCCGACATCGATAATATCCTTTAACCAATCATGCCAAGAGGAATCTGCAAAATAACTCATTTTTCAACCCCCAACCGCCACAACATCCTATTTCACTTCATGTTAGCTTTCTAGATCGACAATCTAAAACCCTTTTTGTCGAAAAAAATAAAAAAGCTCCCTCAAAAAAGGAAGCTTTTTGTAGATTATTGCGGAATTGCCCCAGAAATTGATGAAGTTACTTTATACCATATCCAATCTAAAGCTTGGTCAATAACTTTACTTTGACCAGCAATATGACCAGTTGAGGCAAGCACCATCTTTCCATCGATTACGGTAACATTTCCATCTACAGCACCCTTCACCTCAACTATACCATTTTCGACCACCAAATCTCCAGTCAACTGACTACCTTCTGGTACAATTACTGTATTTCCGTTAATGACAATGTACTGTAAATCTTCCTGTGAACCTGAAATAACTAGTTTGTTATCTTGATCCCATGATGCAAAGACACTAATAAACATAACCGCAATAAACATAGCAGCCGCCGTTAAACCAGGGTATCGATATAACCAACGGACAAATCTTGTATTGGATCGCGCTTTTTGTTTCGTAGGCAACTGTGCAATAATAGCCGTTCTCAGATCCGCTACATCCCGCTCGCTTCTTACCGGCTTCGTTGTCGTCTTATGCATTGCAAAATGCGCCATCGCATCTGTTTTCTCAAGTTGTTCATAGTGTTGCTTGCAGTTGTTGCAGTTATTCATATGCGCTTCTAATTGTTGGTATTGATCTATTTCAAGCTCACCGTCTAGGTATAGATGAATAGCTTGAATCGCAACCTTGCATTCCATAGCAGCAGCCCTTCTTTCTTCGGTTCCGTCCTAATGAGTATGTTCCCCACCAAGCTCTATTAGACATACGTTTCATCAAAATTAATGTTTCAAAAGAATATTAGCTAATCATTCTAATGATCTATAATTTGTGCTCCAGCTTTTTACGAAGAAATTCACGGCCGCGATGCACTCTTGTTTTGATCGTAGTTACAGGCATGTCCAATATATCCCCTACTTCTTGCAAGGAAAGCTCATGAATATAACGAAGTATCATAACCGTCTTGTACTTAGGCGGTAATGTATCAATCGCTCGATGAATAATTTGTTGCGTTTCTGATATAAGCAATTCTGATTCTGGTGTACGATTATCACTAGGAATCATAGAATATCCATCTAAACCTTCATAATCAGAAGATTCTGCATCCAAAGAGTAGATCGGCTTACGTTTTCTTAACTGATCGATACTCAAATTAGTAGCAATTCTATAGATCCAAGTAGAAAACTTCATCGTTATGTCATAACGCTCAAGATTATTATATACACGAAGAAACGTATCCTGAACGACATCCTCCGCCTCTTGGCGATTGCTCAACATACGATATGCCATATGGTATAGCTTTTCTTGATACAGATCAACAAGCTCAGCAAAAGCTGCCTGATCACCCTTTAATGCCAGCTTAACGAGCTGGCTCTCTAATAGATTCACTCAACTATTCCTCCAAACGTCTCTTGGTACGTCTGATCTTTACTTTACTATTTTATCCTAAAACACGAAAAGATTCGAGCATTCTCTACTCGAATCTTCATTTATTATTAAAATAGGCTGTTTTTCGCTGTCGATTACGTTTAATTTGCATAATTATCGTGATCAAAGTCCGCTTTTTGAACTACCCTTTAGATAAAGGTTCAAAAAGCGGGCTTTCAGAACCGAGCAGGTGAAGTCAATTTTAGGAAGGAGGACGCTCCAGTGTACGTAATTGGTACACGAGTCCCGGACTTCCCAAATTCACTTCAGATGCGATGTCGAATATACTACGTTAGCATACCTATCGTTATCAAAGTCCGCTTTTTGAACTACACTACACAACAAGCGTATTTAAGTACTCTGCAATGATATTCGCCGGAATCGCAAATCCCATTCCTTGAGCCTCCGAATTGACTGCCGTATTCATCCCAATGACTTGTCCAGCTTCATTTAACAAAGGTCCACCAGAGTTTCCTGGGTTAATTGAGGCATCCGTTTGCAGCATATGTTCATATACTTGAGGCATGCCTTCCGAATTTTCAATCGTAATCGGTCTTTCCGTTGCACTAATGATACCCATTGTTAATGTGGAGTCATAACCAAGCGGATTGCCGATAGCTAGTACCCACTGTCCAATCGCTAGCTCATCTGAATTTGCTAGCGTCAGCGCAGGAAGACCAGCTCCATTAGGCACTTCAACCTTCAACAATGCGATATCAAGCTCACTACTGCTGCTAATAACTGTGGCAGTCATCGCTTCGTCGTAGCCATTAATGGACACTTTAACTTGCTTGGCATCAGCTACAACATGCGCATTCGTTACAATGTACCCCGAAGCATCTACAACAAAGCCTGTTCCAGACCCACTTAATTGTAAATTAGCTTCATCCTTCAATTGTGAATCTGTCTCGGAATTATCGCCACGTTGATTAGGTGAGTTCTGCTCTTGTTGATTCTGCCCACGTGGCATCTCGCCGAAATATCGCCACATCCGCGGATCTTCGAACATACTAGAAGCTTGCGATTCTGTATAGGTCTCGATCTTCACTACCGAAGGTGAAGTCGCTGCATATACATCTGAGGTGCTGCTAGCTGTTTTGGATTGCGATGCAGTAACTAATCCAGCTTCACCGAAGCTTGTACTCCCCGTATTCGAATAATATGCTGTGCGATTACTAGCTTCTCCAGTAAAAAGATTCATGCGATCTGCGGTGTACGTTAGACCCCCGATCATTAATGCACCTGCAAGAAAAGCAGATAAATAGACTGCTATACCGTTTTTTCTATTCTTTTTCTTGTTATCCTTCCTGCTCGCTTTCTTTTTTTCTTTCAGCGGAGGTAATTGCTCTACCTCTTTATAATAAGCTTCGAATTGATCGTTATCCATATGAATGCTCCTCCTGTATCCTTAATGATTGCTCTTGCTTGATTGGATACTTTTATTGTGAGGGATTCACCTTAAAGCAACGTTAATCTAACTATAAAAGAATATAAAAAAAAAGGGGATCATCCCTTTGTCATTTTTGCAATGACTTTTGGGACATCCCCTTGCATTTAGATAGAATATAATATTAACCAGTATTACGTAATCCCGCTGCAATTCCGTTAATCGTAAGCAATACTTCACGAAGTAACTCTTGATCGTCCCCGTCTTCAGCACGGATCGCACGAAGCTCAGCAAGCAATTGCACTTGCAGATAGCTAAGCGGATCAACATACGGATTACGCAAACGAATAGACTCTTGAATAACAGGAACATTATCCAAAATTTCTGTTTGATTCGTAATTTTCAAAATAAGCTCAGAAGTTAATTTGTACTCCTGTTCCACTTGCGTGAAGATACGCTCACGAATCGTGTCATCAGTAATCATACCAGCATATAGCTTAGCGATAGGCATATCTGCCTTCGCAAGTGCCATTTGCAAGTTATCAATTAAACTGCGGAAGAACGGGAATTTCTCGTACATTGTTTTCAATGTATCTAGTTTATTCTCGTCATCGCCCATATACTCGGCGAGGGCAGTACCTGCTGCATACCATGCAGGTAGCAGATAACGACTTTGCGTCCAAGAGAATACCCAAGGAATCGCACGTAAATCTTCAAAACGATCACTATTTTTACGCTTAGATGGACGAGAGCCAATGTTCAACTCACCAACTTCATTAAGCGGTGTTGATTCTTTGAAGAAGGTTAGGAAGTCAGGGTCTCTAAAGATCAGGTCCTGATACTTATTCAATGCCGTTTCTGAGATCGAAGCAGCAATTTCTTCCCACTCTTTCTCTATCGCCTGAGCTTGCTCTGGGTATTTCGCCAGACGAGCAGCTGTAATAAGCGCCCAAGTCGCTTGCTCCAAGCTACGATAAGCAATACCTTGCAAGGAATAACGTGAAGAAAGGACTTCACCTTGCTCCGTAATTTTAATACCAGCACCGACAGTATGTGGTGGCTGCGCAAGAATACTACGATTAAGCGGCATTCCACCACGTCCTAGCGCACCGCCACGACCATGGAAGAACTTCAACTTAACATCATACTCATTACCAGCAGCTGTAATATTGTTAAGCGCTACACGAAGCTCCCAGTTGGCAGTAACTGCTCCACCGTCTTTGTTACTATCAGAGTAACCAAGCATAATTTCATGCATGTTACCACAAGCAGCAACAGCTTTACGGTACAATGGAATGTCAAATAATTGCTTCATAATGCCAGGTGCTGCATGAAGGTCATCAATCGTCTCAAACAATGGAACAGCTTGCATCGTACAAACCGTTGTCCCATCATCTTCCACGCGGAACAAACCAACTTCTTTGGCAAACACCATAACCTCTAACATATCACTAGCAGCCTCAGCCATACTGATTAAGTAACTAGTAATACAGTTTTTACCGAATTCTTTCTGCGCTTTAGCAACAACTTCATATACATTTAAGCATTCACGAGTCGAAGCTGAATATTCCTGGTGCTGTGATGTTAATGGACGTTGATCCTCTAACAATTTCACCAGCAATGCTATTTTCTCGTCTTCCGACAATCCACTATAGTTAGCTTCAATGCCTAGCTTAGCCAACACTTCAGTCATTGCATTTTCATGTTCTTGACTATGCTGACGAATATCAAGCGTCATTAGATGGAAGCCGAACAATTCGACTTGACGGCATAACTTAGCAAGGTAAGTATCAGCGAAGTAATCCGCATAATGACTACGCAGGCTGCGATCAATAATTTTCAGATCTGCCATCAGCTCATCTGGTGTTACATAATAGCTATTAGGCTCAGCCTCATCAGGATCGACAGTATTCGCTAATTTTTCTAACATATAGCCAATCTTCACACGGTATGGTTCCGTTGGGTTTCTCCATAGATCAACATGAGCAAGCTCAATTTGTGCTTGGTCCTTCGCAATCGACGCAAGTAGCTCATCTGTTACTTGAACAAGATTAGTGCTGAAGCTCAGCATTTCCATCATGCCGCGAACTTGCTCCTCATACTTACGAACGGCAAGTGAACGATGAAGATTCAACGCCTGCAATGTAACATCAGAAGTTACAGACGGGTTACCATCGCGGTCCCCACCAATCCATGAACCAAAACGTAAGTAGCTAGGTACATGCCATTGTTTTTCTGGGTAATATTTAATAAGACATCTTTCTAGCTCTTCATATACGCTAGGCAGCACGTCAAATAATGTTTCGTCAAAGTAGAACAATCCATTTTTAACTTCATCAAGTACAGTTGGCTTGCGATCACGCAGCTCATCGGTTTGCCATAGAATAAGAACCTCATTCAATAGCTTTTCCGTAAGCTTTTCACGTTCACGATAAGTTAACGTTGGATTGTCTAGTTCCATGACATCATCAGCAATACGCTTATGAATATCAAGTACAGCACGGCGAGTTGCTTCTGTTGGGTGTGCAGTCATGACAAGCTCTAAGGAAATACCCGCTAACATCTCTTCAACATCAGCTGTAGACGTATTACGATCCTTAAGCACTTTAATTGCACTTTCAATAGATCCATTTTGAACTTCTTCACCAGCTAGAAACTCATAGTCACGCTTTCTTCTAATACGGTGGTTTTGCTCAGCAATATTGACTAGTTGGAAATAAATAGCGAAAGCACGAATTACCTGATGACGCTTCTCTGAACTTAAGGACGAAATCGTCTCCTTAACTTGTCCAAACAACTCAGGGTCAAAATGAGCACGAAGTGATTTACTTTGTTCTCGAATTTGCTCCACAAGCTCTAAAAGCTCACGTCCGCCTTGATGAACAAGTACTTCACCGAGTATATTGCCTAAATAACGGACATCGCGTCTAAGCAAGTTATTAGATTGCGTCCGATTAGTCGCTGTTGATGTTACAGTTTGATCCGACATACTCTTCCTCCTACAGATCTGTGTAGCAAACTCACAAACCATGCTTAATAAATTATCTATAAATCATATTCGTAAGATTACTCTCAGTTAATTACAAAAACATTATTTTTATTATACATCAAAATGCAACTACATTGAAGCCTTTTCAGCATAATTAATCTAAAAAAAAGCTTATATTAACGTATATTTAATGTAGTAAGCGCTTTATTCACGAACAGTAGTATATGTCAATAAGTACAAAGGAATTTATCATTCTCTTATTGTGTTCAATTCATAAATTACTCTTCTATTTTCGGCAATAATTATAGTATTCCAAAACAAATTCTCTTATGTTAATTGATGTTACTGTTTTAACTAGCATAATCGTTTTGCAACTTACCTATACGCAAATCCCTTATTAAGATTTGTACAGCAACTTTACAATCTAAGATAGTAGCTAATAATTACAAATGATCGTACATATTTTACCTATAAATTACCACTTACATTTTTTTCAATTTTATTTCATAGAAAAATGTAGAAAAACACAAAAAAAAGACTTTGATTTCTCAAAGTCTGTTCGTTATGGTATGGAGCGGGTGATGGGAATCGAACCCACGCTATTAGCTTGGAAGGCTAGAGTTCTACCATTGAACTACACCCGCTTATTAAACTGGTCGGGATGACACGATTTGAACATGCGGCCCCCTGGTCCCAAACCAGGTGCTCTACCAAGCTGAGCTACATCCCGTAATGAAGGTAATTAAAATGGCGCGCCCTAAGAGATTCGAACTCCTGGCCTTTTGATTCGTAGTCAAACGCTCTATCCAGCTGAGCTAAGGGCGCAATTGTTGGAGCGGAAGACGGGAATCGAACCCGCGACCCTCGCCTTGGCAAGGCGATGCTCTACCGCTGAGCCACTTCCGCACGACTTAATTACTTACTGTCTTTCGCGATGCATTATCGCGGCGACAAGTAATAATATATCACCTTTGGATTTGAAATGCAAGTGTTTTTTGAAAAAACACTGAAAAAAACTTAAAAATAGCGGTCTGTCCTTTTATAAACAGCTTTTCTAGCAGAATTTTTGAAAATTTTCATATATTAAACAATTAAAAACTCCCAAAATTTTGATGTCTCTAGGTCACTATATGATTATCTCCGCTAGACAGGAGGAACATGCTTTAATTATTGCACCACAAAAAGAGGAATTATCTCAATAGAGACAATTCCTCTTCTGCTTCATTCTTTCTATAATATGACCATTCTCAATATTTCTACACTATGATCATTAAGCCTTCATCATATCGTGATCGACATAACGCTCGCCGTTCAGTTCACTAATTACGTTAATAGCGACTTTCGCACCGTCACCAGCAGTAATAATCGCATGCACGCTTACTCCAGTACATGTACCAGCTGCCCATATCCCTTCAACATTCGTCTTACCTTGTGCATCAACATCAAAAATTGTTTTAATACGAGGCTCTGTACCTGGTTTCGTAGCGAGACTTAATTGCTCGGCTAGATCTGTATGAATTCCTGAAGCAATAATAAGATGCTTAGCTTCGATACTTTCACCACTAGCAGTAGTTAATACGACACCTTCGTCAGCTTTCACTATCGATACAATGGCATCCTCTTTATATTGTGCACCAAATTTCTGAAATTGCTTAATACCAGTTTCAACTAGCTCAGGCCCTGAAATTTCTGATATCCCGTAAAAGTTCTCGAACCAAGCGCGTTTTGTCATACCTTTATCACTATCAAAAACAATCGTTTTCTTACCTGCTTTTGCCGTAAATAATGCTGCGCTAGCCCCAGCTGGACCTGCTCCGATAATTGCAACTTCATACATATTTATGCACTCTCCTTCAATAGTAGGTACAGGCAATGCCTCTCTCTATTGTAGCGAAGTTTTATATGGATTACAAAAATAATCCAATTCACACGAAAAAACCTCCACTGCCTTACGCAGAGGAGGTTCCTGAATTTGTTATGCAGCCTTAAGCCTTATGCTCTCCGCTTGTTTTGCTGTCCTTTTTAACCCATACGGACTTGGGTTTCCGTGCCGGGTTCGCCCCGAACTTAGACTTTCCAGCCGTGGTCGTCTCTGACTTAGGTTTCCATGCAGAGTTCGTACCATACTTAGGCTTTCCAGCTGTAGTCGTCTCTGACTTAGGTTTCCGTGCAGAGTTCGTACCATACTTAGGCTTTCCAGCCGAGGCCGTCTCTGACTTAGGTTTCCGTGCAGAGCTTGTCTCTGGCTTAGGCTTTCCAGTGGTAGTCGTCTTCGAATTTGGGTTTCGTGCCGGTGCCCGATTCATCTTGGGCTTGGCAGCCTTAACAGCTTCGGTAGTTAGCTGCTGTGGTCTACCTTTCATTGGATAAGCATGATCTTCCACTTCGGGGATCGCCTTACCAATTAGCTTCTCAATATCCTTTAGATATGGAAGTTCATCTACTTCACAAAAAGAAATTGCGATTCCGCTCTGTCCCGCTCTACCAGTACGACCAATGCGATGAACATAGGTTTCTGGAATATTAGGCAAGTTGAAGTTGATTACATGGGAAAGCTCGTCCACATCAATTCCTCTCGCTGCAATATCCGTCGCTACCAACACTCGCGTTGCCCCACTCTTAAAATTACTTAATGCATTTTGTCGGTCATTTTGAGACTTGTTTCCATGAATAGCTTGAGCAGAAATGTTCACTTTAGTTAATGCTTTCGCAACCCGATCGGCTCCGCGCTTCGTGCGGGTAAACACCAATGCTGACACAATAGATTCATCTTGTAACAAGTCATTCAATTGATCTTGTTTTTTTCCACTTTCCATCAAATAAATAGACTGCTTGATTCTATCCGCAGTAGAAGATACCGGGGTAATTTCGACCTTCACCGGATTCACGAGTATTGACTTAACCATTTTCGATATTTCAGGAGGCATCGTTGCCGAGAAAAATAACGTCTGTTTTTTGCTCGGCATTTTCGCAATAATGCTTTTCACATCTCGAATGAATCCCATATCCAACATTCTATCAGCTTCATCAAGTACTAATATTTCGACATATTGTAAATCAATACGCTTTTGAGTGATGAGATCAATCAGTCTTCCCGGAGTCGCAATAATGACATCCGCCCCTTGATTGAGCGCCCGTTCCTGCGCTTTTTGTGAAACGCCACCAACGATAGCCGTACAAAGTACATCCGTGTAAAGACTATACGCCTTAATATTATCAGAAATCTGAATAGCAAGTTCTCTTGTCGGTGTCAAAATCAACGAGCGAATACGGCGTCCAGTATTGCTGTTGCTTTTCCGATTGCTTATCAATTGGATAATTGGCACTGCAAATGCGGCCGTCTTCCCTGTCCCAGTCTGAGCGCAGCCCAGCAAGTCTCTGCCTGCCAATACGGCTGGAATTGCCTGCTCCTGTATAGGTGTCGGGGTAGTATAGTTCTCTTTGCTTAACCCTTTTAAAATCTCGGGTATAATATTCAAGTCATTAAATGTCATGTTATCTCCTTAGTTTACGATCCATATATAAATTACGTAACATATAAGAATAACACAAAAGCAGGTAATAAAAGAAGTGTAAATATAGGAAACCGATAGATTAGGCGAAATTAATTTAATTATATAAGAGAGTAAGGAGACACTTGGGCAGTTCAACATTACAACTACAAAGCTATACCCAAAATATAATTTGACAATTATAGGTAACTTTTGTTATATTAGTAGCGGAAACTGATTATTGAATTACAGTTTCCGTCCATTATGTATCCTATTCACATATAAGGAGCGTTTCATTATGAATCATTCAACTACAGAGACCGAGCAACTTCGAGTAAAAATTATCGATAAATACTTTCAATTAGGTATGGAACAAGGCTTCAGTAAAGTATTACTTGATCAAGTAGCTACTGAATTATCTATTAGCAAAAAGACATTATACAAAATTTTTAGAGGTAAAGAGCATATTATTGAGGCAACTATAGACAACATATTTCAACAAATCGACTTAGAAGTACTCCCTATTATGCAAGATACATCACTTAACATCATAGATAAGATCACAATGCTTCCTCCGATCGTAGCAAAACATCTGACTTTCTTCACTCGTGATCAGATTGTAGACATTCAGCATGCCTATCCACAGTTATGGGCAAAAATCGAAATCGAGAGAGACATTAGAATTAAACGTTATGAAGGCTTATTTCGTGTAGCAAAGGAACGTGGCTACATTATTAACATCGACCCTAGTATGATTATTCAACTCTTCTTGGCTGCCATGGATGTATTCACGAAAGAAGCCTTTCTAACTGAACATAATGTCTCGTACTCACAATCTTTGCAAATCGTAACCAACATTTTATTAGAAGGTATATTGAACAAATCAAATCAATGATTATAGTAGGATCTGCTTCTGAAGTAACTTTTCATTAGCAATGAAGTGTAACAAGAAGTTAATAAAAAGTTGTGGGAGGTTTGTTAATGAAAGATAAAATTATTCTAGTTATAGGCGCATCTAGCGGAATTGGTCGATCGGTTTCGTTAAAACTTGCCAATCAAGGGGCAACCGTTATTGTTTCTGCTAGAAATTGTGAGGCACTGCATGATCTTAAACATACCATTGAAAAAAGCGGTGGTTCATGCCAAGCACACTATTGCGACATTCGTTCAGAGGAATCCGTTCAACAACTTATTGATGAGACAATCCAACAATTTGGTCGACTCGATATTGCAATTCTAGGTTCGGCTATCCAGTACATCGATAATATTAACCATCTGCAAATGGATGAAGTTGAAGCTATGTTTCAAACGAACGTTGTTGGTATTATTCGTTGCACTAGATATATTATTCCGCATATGCTCTCCAGACAAACAGGGCAAATCGTATTAATCTCCTCTATTATGGGTGATGCCGCTTTTCCAAAAATGGTATCATATGGAGCTACCAAAGCAGCTATTTCTTGTTTTGCACGAGGACTTCGTAGAGAAGTTTCAGATAAAGGCATTCATGTAACCCTCTTCTCCCCCGGACATATGGACACTAACCTAAGTGCTCATCTACATCATCGTATTCCGCAATGGTATGGTCAATCTGGTTCCTTGGATGTTAATTATGTCGCTCTCAAAATGATTAAAGCAATCCAACTCAAAAAAGATGAAGTCGTTGTAGGGCGGCAAAGCATAATGTTAAGTCGTATGATCAAATACTTCCCTTACATCGCCAATAACATTATTCGTAAAATCACTTCTTAAATAATAGGAGGTTACACTATGGAGTCGAATCATCTTGAAACGATTGCAACAGATGTTATTATTGTTGGAGGCGCAATTGCAGGGGCAGCACTAGCTTGTGCATTCTCCAAATATAATTTCAACGTTATCGTTATCGATAGGCGCAAAGAGCCTGGCAGTATGAATCGCGGAGATGGCTTACAGCCTCGAACTTTAGAAATTTTGGAGCAATGGGGTGTTCTGCAACATCTACAGCTTATCCCTCATATTAAATCTTATGGAATCGAACTCCATCACTCCTTCTTCAAACAACTAATGAACATTGATCTACAACCATTAAAGACAAGTAAATTTAATTATATAATGAACATTCCACACCGTGACATTGAACAAGGACTTATCGATTGGATCAACAATTATGATCATATACAGATGGTTCGTGGCAGCTCTATGGAACATCTAACCTACGATGAGCACGGTCATGTTAATGGGGCTGTCATCAAAACTAAAAATAAGCAAGTTCAATACCGTGCTAGAATAGTCATCGCTGCTGATGGTGGCATGTCCTCGATTCGTAAGCAATTAGATATACCAGCAGAACGTATTGTGTACAACCACGAACTTGTTGTGCTTCATATGCCAAGACCTGCTTGGTATAAAGGTGAGTTACGAACTCAAGTTCATTTGCATCGTGAGGGTGCAGTCGTCCTTATTCCGCTACCTCATCAGCAAATGCGTATAACCGTTGTAGTACCTTCTGGTCAATCAGCAATATGGAGAAAATATAACGATGAGGAACTAATACATCAGCTTGTAAAACGTGTACCTAAGCTTCGGAATGTTACCATTCATCGTGAAGATGAGCATACGTACAAAATGGTGCGCATGCATGTGGAGAGCTACTATAGTAAAGGTGTGGCACTAATTGGTGATGCAGCACATCAAACCCATGCATCATCAGGGCAAGGCATGAATATGGCTATTCAAGACGCTGATATATTAAGCAAATTACTCGCACATCATTTGTCTCAGCAGCTTGATATGAAAGATGCATTGTCACTATATGAACAAATCCGCATGCCTATTAACGAAGATATTATTAAAAGGTCCAATTTCATGTCATCTGTCGTATACACTCCCAATAAACTCACTCATTCCGCTAAAATATTTGGTATATATGCAACCAGACTAATCCCCGGTCTACGCCATAAAATCGGCGGTAACATCGCGCTTGGAATTGCTGGTTCCAGTCAGCAAGAGATTATTGAACAACAGTTATCAATAATAGCCCATAATGTATGATCCGCTGGTTGTATTAGAAATAGAGTATAAACTAAGCGAGCACAAAAAAACCACCAGGTTATCCCTGGTGGTTAAAGTTCGTGGTTGGTGCGCGTGAAGGGACTTGAACCCCCACGTCGTGAAACGCTAGATCCTAAGTCTAGTGCGTCTGCCAATTCCGCCACACGCGCACATTGTAAGTCCTATGATTTGATTGAGTATAACAAAAGTTATATGGTGCGCGTGAAGGGACTTGAACCCCCACGTCGTGAAACGCTAGATCCTAAGTCTAGTGCGTCTGCCAATTCCGCCACACGCGCACATCAAATCGACTACCCTTAATACATTACAGTAAATTTAATAAATTGTCAACACTAGTGCTAATATTTTTTGGTTGTTTTTCAACTTTATTAGAAATATAAAAAAACCACCAGATAATATCTGATGGTGAATTTCGTAGTTGGTGCGCGTGAAGGGACTTGAACCCCCACGTCGTGAAACGCTAGATCCTAAGTCTAGTGCGTCTGCCAATTCCGCCACACGCGCACAATTAATAATGACAAATAATAAACTGGTGAGCCATGAAGGACTCGAACCTTCGACACCCTGATTAAAAGTCAGGTGCTCTACCAACTGAGCTAATGGCTCTCATTACGAGAGTAAAATGGCTGGGGATACAGGATTCGAACCTGTGATGACGGAGTCAAAGTCCGTTGCCTTACCGCTTGGCTAATCCCCAATATTATGGTGGAGGATGACGGGTTCGAACCGCCGACCCTCTGCTTGTAAGGCAGATGCTCTCCCAGCTGAGCTAATCCTCCATAATGGTGACCCGTAGGGGACTCGAACCCCTGTTACCTCCGTGAAAGGGAGGTGTCTTAACCACTTGACCAACGGGCCTTGCAATAACTTGTCTTACTTTAGTGTACATCTGGTTGTGGAGCTCTCAACCGGAATCGAACCGGTGACCTCATCCTTACCATGGATGCACTCTACCTACTGAGCTATGAGAGCATGGCTCCCCGAACAGGACTCGAACCTGTGACAACTCGATTAACAGTCGAGTGCTCTACCAACTGAGCTATCAGGGAACGTTAACCAATTATCCTTGATCAATTAAGATCAATGGCATAGCATCAAGGCTTGCACCTTGAAAACTGGATGTGAAAGGTAAAACTCCAAAGTGAATCATTTGAATCTATGCTTCCGATGTATTTTTCTATCTTCGCTTGCGCTCCGTCTAGAAAAATTGTAGGATAAGCCCTCGACCGATTAGTA
>NZ_JBXCIY010000031.1:0-23677 GCF_056786395.1 Paenibacillus sp. Y951
TAATAAGACTTTTTCATCTTTCTTTACCATTACCATGGTATATAATTTATGTTCAATTTTTTCATTCAATTATTATCACAACTTTCAATTAAATTAGGTACGATTTCGCGGCTCTTTCCTATAACGGATCTTGATTCACGAACTACCGCAGGAAGTTGTCAGACAGAGATTCATCCAGAATTTCCTCTGCTGACCAAGGCGGAGCCGCTGCGTGAATCTTATGTTATCTGATGTGCGACTCTTCTTCGATATACTTTCAAAATTCTTTCACTTAACTACTCTCTTTCCTAGTTCATGACCCAACAATACAATTGGTATTATCAAAAATCCAACTGGTATACTTAATAAAATCGACCCTAATGTTACTAATTCTTCCCTTATTAGTCTCGCAAACAAATATAACGTATAAGGGAGAACAAGGATCACAGCACTAACTACTCCTGGTGTATACATCCTTAAATATAATGACTGACCTACATGTGTTAGTACATGCAATAGAAATAATGAATTAATTGAAATGAACATAAAGAATTTTCCGTGCTCTACCGCAATAAACGTAATAGGAATAAATATTATAAATTCAAGTAAAACAGCAACCGCAAATTGACCACTTGTGATATTAAGCATCTTGTCTAGTTGTTTCTTTATTCTAGTAGGAACCTTATTAACCACTTGTTTTCTGTTTTTCTTAATCCACGATTCAACCCATATTATCTCTTCTAAATCATGAAGTACAAAGATTACTATGAATAACCATATAAGTGATTGTATAGATATATCTTGTGCAAAATACATCGACTAGCCACCTCTCGGTTAAGATCTTGAATAATTTCTTGTCGCATTTCACCTAACGTTCTTGTATTCGCGACGTCCATTCCCCTTAGATAGCTCTTATCTTAGGGGAATGGATGTATCTGCCTGAATCTCATCTTCGAAAATACTCCTGGCAGATCAAGGCCGCATGACCCGTAGCGCGAATATTGTGTTAACTGAAGGTCAGCACTTCCTCGAATTACTTACAGTCTCTTTTTTCTTAATTACTATAGACCGTAATATGCTTCAATCAATCTTTAGATTCAATGATCTTATAATTGATTCAAACATTATGTTCCAATCTCGTGCTGAATTATCAATTATAGTCGATTCTATTGGAAGAGATTTAATAATATCTAGTTCTAGTGACTTTCGATTTGTATAGTAGTCAATTGACTCTGCTGTCGACCAGTTAGGCTTTGAACGTATTTGTGCTGTATGTTCTAATGCCTCTCTGATGCTAACTTGAAATAAATAGAATAAAACTGGATTTAATGGATGAAGAATTTCAGCGAGCTCAGCCATGTATGCAATGATTTCAGAATCTTTTATATGCGGATATAATCTATTGATGTCATGAATCTGGTGTTGAAACAGCACACTTTCAAAGATAACAATGTCATTATTTTTTACCGTTGAATCTGCAAAACGCTTGAACCGTCTAACAAAGACCTCTTTAAATTTATCGAATGACACTACTGGTTTACTTGAATAACAGAATTCCTTGGTATACAGGAAGTCAACCAACTCTGCATTAATTGGTTTTGGTTCAGGTATCTTATATGGAATTAGTACATATTCATCTTCAATGATTGAGTTTCTTTTAAGCCATCCTTCTTGATGATGATAAGTATTGAGCACATTTTCAAACTCATTTCTTAACAAGTAGGAATGAAATGGAAGATCAATGGGGTGTATAGATCCCTCAACAAAAACAGTTGCATCAATTCCGATAGATAGTATGTATTCTTGTAATAATTTTGATGTTGTCGTTTTCCCCGAACCAGGGATTCCTTCAAATAGAATTAACCTGGTATTTAACATACTCTCACCATCCCCTCACACACATCGCTCTTGTTTTTTGTTTTGCACTTGCTGACTTTCAGTTAACGTTCAGGTATTCACGAACTTGCGCAGCAAGTTGTCAGACAGCTATATCTTCCTCGAATATCCTCTACTGACCAAGGCGCAGACGCTGCGTGAATACGGTGTTATCAGATGTCAAATGACCCCTTTGTATTACCATCAAGAACGATTTCAATGATTCGTTTTGTTATTGTATAAATTGGAGTTGAATCAAAATTACTTAGTAAGATAATTGTTATATCGTCTGGAATGATTCGGCTGTATTCAGCACTAAAACCATTTATCCCGCCGGAATGGTGAACTCTTAGCTTATTTTTTAATAGATTTGAATAATCATTATCTGTGATAAACCAACCATATCCATAGCCCTTCACATATGGGGTAAATAATAATCTCGTGAATTCTTCAGAGAACAAATACTTATTCTCAGATATAGCTCGATCCCATAAAAAGAGATCCTCTACTGTAGAATATAAGTTCCCTGCTCCATGTGCGGTAGACATATCAATAAATTCTGTGTTATTTACTTCTTCCCATAAACTATAGCCAGAAGCTCTGTCTTTAATTATATTTCTAAAATTATCACATCCAGTTGAATCCATTGAAAGTGGTTCTAAGAGATAGATTCTTAAATAATCCTCGTAACTCATCCCGGAAATCTTCTCAAGTATGTACGCCAATAATATATAACCAGCATTACTATATGAATATTGTTCACCTGGGCTAGACAATATTGGCAGGTCTTTTATTCTTTCAACTAACTTCTCGGTTGTAATGTGCAACCTCATTGAATAGAAATAATTTAGATTTGAAATTCCTGAGGTATGGGTTAAAAGGTGATGAACTGTGATTGACTGCCCATTGGGATAATTGGAAAAATACTTATTGATCCCATCATGAATATTTAGATTATTCATTACAAAAAGATGTAGTATTGCCACAGCGGTAAACTGTTTCGTCATTGATCCAATTCTAAATTTTGTTTTCGAATAATTGGGAACATTGTGTTCTAAATTAGAGTATCCATACCCTTTGGTCAGAATTTCTTTCCCCTTTTGTGCCACAAGCACAGCCCCACTAAAATATCCAGAGAAATATGTTTCCCAAGTTAAGTGTGATTTCATATATTGATCAATTTCTTGAGCTGTTGAAACGATCTTTATCAACTCTTTTCATTTGATTTCTGATAACGTTCTTGTATTCATGAACTTGCGCATGCAAGGTTGTCAGACAGCGATCACATCCTGAATTCCCTCTGCTGACCAAGGCGGAGCCGCCGCGTGAATACTGTGTTATATGCTGTTGAGGCCATCCTTGATATATCTTTAAATTTCTTTAAATCTTTATCAAGTTTTATGTTATTTAATTTTGATCTTTCTATAATCAGTTTACATCTCTATTCCAATTTTCTTTAATTAATTTTGATTCAATCTTTATACGATTCTTTGACTTTGAATATAATAAAATCACTAATCCTGTAATTAGAGATATACAACTTAAGATCACAGGACCTGGACCAACATATTCGAGCATCGATTTAAACAAGTCTTTGCTCCAAGAACTGATTCCTGATCCATAGATAGCTGCAGATAAATACCATATTCCATATAAAAACGCTGAAATACAAATAAAAATTATACCTATTGTGTATAATAACTTCTCGTCAATAGATTTAAGTACTGAATTAAACTAAAACAAAAATGAATAATCATAAAAGATATTTTGAGCATTCGATTTTAAAAGGGTTTCATATTATTAAATGCCCAATTGCATATAACGTTCTTGTATTCACGAACTTGCGCAGCAAGTTGTCACTGAATCTGCTACTTCTGCCAAAAGCACCAAAGTGACCAAGGCGAAGCCGTCGCGTGAATACTGTGTTATGCGCTGTTACTGCCCTCTTCGAATCACCTTCATAATCTATCCAAATTATATACAAGTATCGAATATTTCGTTTTTCTATATTATCTTTACTTCCTTGAAATAATTTACACTACTTAACTATTCCCGATCTCCGACTTTTGCACCTCGTACTCCATGTGCACCATTCCGCTAGGATAGGCGCATTGCCCAATATATACTAAGCTCCGACGTACCCCATGAGGAGCAAGTAATGGAACTCCACCTCCCAAAAGTATTGGAATTAGAGCTGGTTCAAACGTATCTACTAGGTTCCAATCAAGAAGTTGACAGAAAAGATTTCCTCCCCCAAAGAGCCAGATATCTCGACCAGGTTGTGTAAGAAGCTCACGTATTCGTATTTCAAGCCCCTCGCTTACAACTTCAACGTCAGGGTGATCTTCTTGCCGAAGTAATTGAGAGGCTACGATAACTTGTTTTCCTGGAAAGCTTTCGCCTATATCATGCATGATTTCGTATGTCCGACGTCCCATAAGGATTGTGTCGAACTGGGCATGAAGCGCATCAAAATCAAATGAAGATTCTGATGGAATCCAATCAAACTCCCCTTTCGGTCCTGCAATATAACCATCCAGACTACTTGCAACCTGATATCTTAAACGTCTCATTCCATAAACTCCCCCTTAGGTCTGAAAATCATTAAAGTTCATATGCTCTAGATATACTTCATTCATCATTGAGAATATCACTCGAAAATAAAGCAGTAATTGCGGATAACGTTCTTGTATTCACGAACTTGCGCAGCAAGTTGTCACATGAATCTACTACTCTTCCAAAATCCTCCAGTGACCAAGGCGGAGCCGCCGCGTGAATACTGTGTTATAGGATGTAACCGTCATCCTGATTAATCTCAATATTTTTTCTTAGCTAAAAATAGAGCAACCCTATGTTCTTTATGAATATATCCTCCTGCTTTATCGATAGAATTCTTTATCTTTTCAAGTAAAGATAGCCTAACAGTTTCAGGTAACTGCCTGTGTCTGGAATTTGTATTCAATAAAGCTACAAAATCGTGACTTGAATAAGTAAGAATACTACTATATTCCTTGACCTTAATATTCGTAAAAACTCCAGTTTGTTCAGTTATTATTCGTCTTTCATTAACTGTCTCTTCAGGTGAGCAATACTTTGAATCATCTAAATGTGGAGCAAGTTCTTGATAATGTAATCGAATTTCATTATTAATATAATCGAACATTGCCACATGCACAGTCCAGAAAAATCCAATACTCCCTAAGTTATCAAGTAGTTCCGATACCCTTCGATATCCAAACTTTGGCTCGATAAAATGAAATGCGGTTCCCGATATTGCTAAATTAAATGGAGAGCCTTCGCCGTCCCAGTTTTCAAAAGATAAATTAATGACTCTAATTGAGTTGTAGTCTTTATATTTTTCGGAGGTAATCTGAGCAAGATTATCTCCTAATTCAATACATGTAATGTTTGTAAATTCATTATTAACAAGACCACTAGTCGCTTGACCCGTTCCACATCCAATTTCTAGAATTTTGTGCTCTTTTTGAAGATTTGAATAATTAAAAATATCTTCAAACATTTCATTTGGATAGGTTGGTCTAAACCTCTCATATTCATTTGCAATGACATTGAAAGTTTCTTTATTCTCCACCGAATCGCCTCCAATAATAATTACTTTTATGGTTATTTCCTATAACGTTCTTGTATTCACGAACTTCCGTAGGAAGTTGTCACATGAATTTGCTACTTCTGCCAAAATCATCAAAGTGACCAAGCCGTAGCCGAAGCGTGAATACTGTGTTATCTGAAGTAACATGACTTCTATGATTAACTAACAAAGTCTTGAATTTTTCTGTTGTTTTCAACGCGCTCTTTAAAATTACCTAGGGTGTATTCATCAATAGTTTTATTCCAAAATATTTGAGCCGGTTTATTGCTCTCTAGTTGATAGACTTCCCATTGTCCTTTGTGTAAATTGAAAATTTGATTAGCTACTGCTTTTCCAATTCCTTCTTTTCTAAATTTCTTCATTATAAAAAATTCAGCAATTGAAAAATAATTACGCTCTTTTGATTCGATAAATCTTACTAATACAAAGCCCACATAATTCCCATCCTGTTTAATGACATATGGAAAACGATGATTTACTTCTCTCCAATAGTCTTCTAAGTATTGGTAGGTTCCATACAATCCATCTTCTTCTACATCACATCTTATAAATTCAGAAAAGTCATAAATATAGAATTGAAATAAATTTTGTATAATATTTTTATAATCTTCTGAAGCTCTTATTAATTCATAATTCATATTATTACCCACCTTTATGCATTATTTATATGTTATTTCAGATAACGTTCGTGTATTCACGAACTTCCGTAGGAAGTTGTCACATGAATCTACTACTCTGTCAAAAGCATCAACAGTGACCAAGGCGCAGCCGCCGCGTGAATACTGTGTTATATGATGTGTCTGCCTTCCTTGATATACTTACAAATTAGGCTTTAACAGCCTTCCATATGTATTTTTGTTCTCTTATACCAATTCTATTATCTATCATGTTTTCATTCACTTTTTGCATTAATTGATTCTTATTTTCCGGCAGAGTATAATTCGGATTTCCTGGGATACAAGTTAGAAATTTAGCGAATTCTTCTTCATTCGGATAATAAGTTACTGCACTATTGTATTCATGAATTTCTATATCAACAAATCCATTAAGATCTAATTTTTGAATGACTTTATCAACACTTACATGTATTCCATATATTATTCCACCCGAACGAAGCACTTTACTGTGTTCAATAATGGATGTAGGGCCTCTTCGGTTATATATCAAATCAAATTGATTGTCCTGAAAAGGAAGTTCTGTCTTGGTTGTCGTATGAATGAAGTTTACATTAGAAACTTTAGATTCTGATAGCAATTCATTTGCAATTGTAATGAGTTCAATCGAATTATCAAAACCAATTATTGAATGAGCATACTTCGACATCTTTAATGTGAATTCACCGTGTCCACAACCAGCATCTAAAACTGAACTATAATCAGATAACATTGTGATTAAATTTTCTTCAAATACTTGCTCACTTGAAACTCCAATTGTTGTCGATATTGCATTATTCTTATATCCGCCATTTCGTTTAGCGATCATGTCATACCAATCCATCCCCATGATTAGCCTCCATTAAGTTTGTTTTAATAGATCTTGCAGCCATTTCCTCTAACGTTCTTGTATTAAAGAACTTGCGTAGCAAGTTGTCACTGAATCTGCTACTTCTGCATAAGACATCAAAGTGACCAAGGCGCAGCCGCTGCTTGAATACTGTGTTATCCGATTGACTTGCCTTCTTGATTCTTCTTTCAGTTTTCATTCGTTTATGTATTCTAGGACTTTTGGCAAATATTCTTCGAGTGGTTTCGATGAATCTACCACTATATACTTCTCTTCTTCTGGTTTTTTACTGTTTTTTATGGTTCTATAAAATCCTTCTTCTGATGACGGTGCTTCGATTTGACTCAGAAGTTTTTCTCGATTTTTTAATCGATTTCGAATTAATTCAATGTCTTCGATATAACATTCCACATACTTATACTTCTTTTTGTGTTTTTTCGCTAATTCAATTCCGGTTTCTAATAAATTACTGTATAAACAAGGACTATCCATGATCACACTGTGTCCATTCGATAAGTAATAATCCACCAACGACCAATCTATATCATAGGCCATTTGTCCTATTACTTTACCTTCCATCGTGTATTCTTGTGATAATAGCGATTTTATGATTGCTGTTTTGGAAATGTCATGATCAACAATGACAGCTCCAGTTGTTTGGTTAATCCGTCTTGCTAATGTCGACTTTCCTGAACCTGGGAATCCTGACATTTGTAAAAAAAACATACATACACCTCTAACTTCATAATAGTATTTCCGAGTCTTTCGGATAACGTTCTTGTATTCACGAACTTGCGTAGCAAGTTCGTCACTGAATATACTATTCTGCCAAAAGCATCAAAGTGACCAAGGCGTAGCCGCCGCGTAAATACTGTGTTATCCGATGCATCTGACTTCATCGATTCATCTTTCTTACCAAGTGTTTAATGCTTCTTTTCTAAAAATTTCTATGCTTTAGCTTTATGATTCTTAACTGAATGTTGCCACGCTTACTTAAAATATCTTCAATATCTTATTGCCCATAATTATATATTGATTAATCGGTCTTATTCTTTAACTGTGGTTTTAATTGTGTTTTGATATGTTTTTTCTTTTCTATAACTATTTTAGGAGTTGGATCGCCAACTGGTGCATCTATTGATGATCGTGAGTAAAGTAATTCATGATGGTTTAGGTTGAGGGTTCTTAGAGGTGTTGTTCTATTATCTATTATCTATTATCTATTATCTATTATATCAAATGATTTCTTTTGCTTCAGTTATTCATGTTTATTCTATTTTGACCATTCCAGATGTTTCGGATAACGGGCTTGTATTCACGAACTTCCGCAGGAAGTTATCACTGAATCTACTACTCTGTCAAAAGCATCAAGTGACCAATGCGGAGCCGCCGCGTGAATACTGTGTTATACGCTGTTGTAATCCGACTTCCTCGAATGAAGATAGGACATCGACCTTCAACAATCCTTTTTATGTTCATAAATCTAATGTTTTATCCCGCCATTTATGATGGTTTCGTTCTTATGAACTTAAACAAATGTCTTATTCTTTAGGTTCTGTTAATGTTGATTGTTGATTATCCTCCAAACTAATCCACCATCGAAATGAATCTCTTTTTCAACGTTCAATTTAACACTTCTGTTTGAGCTTGGGTACCCTGCTTCTTTATTTACAATGTATAGAGTATTCTCATTTTTCCATTCCATAGAAAAGTTACTGTTCGCCTCACTATGATAAACAGTCTTTGTTTTATTATCATCATGATAAGTTATTTCTACCCATAAATTAACTCCGCCAGCGGCACCTCCATAAGTCTTATAGTAAGCATTAGCAGTGTATTTGTCTGTTGGGGAGTTCACAGGTCCTTTATAAAATTCACCTTCAAGGTTCTCGAATGTAAAAAAGTATGTATTGTATATCACTTGTGTAGAAATCATACCAATTCCTATCAGAGATGCAATTAACAGTTTTTTGGGAAATGGCTTCTTTTTGATAAAGAAAACAAATAGTACGAAACAAAAAATAGTAAATATCACAACAGTAATGAGAACAAGAATGAAGAAACCTAATAAGTATAAATAATTAATAATAACTCCTCCGTCGATGTAGTTTTCATATTCCTTACATTTTAAGTTACTGAAACAAGCTAGATAAGGTTGCGAATATTTGGAAGATACTGAGTTAATGATCAACAATGAAATTTAACATAGCCATTCTTTAATGAAGGTTTAACCAAGTGTTGCAACACTTGCAACATCATTGTCTTTATCAGGGTGTTTGTTGTAAAGTGCTTTTCCAATTTTTTTTGATCATGATGTGAGGTAGCAAACTAACCCTTTTCATTCAGAGTCTAACTATGGTGAGGAAAATCTTTTGTGTAATGAATTTTATTGTTAATCGGTTTTCTTCGAACAACAAGGACGTTGTGAATGCACACGCTATCAAAAACCTTCGGATTACAATGGCTTGTAACGTTCTTGTATTCACGAACTTGCGCAGCAAGTTGTCACATTAATCGACTACGCTGTCAAAAACATCACCAGTGACCAAGGCGGAGCCGCCGCTTGAATACTGTGTTATACGCTGTTGTAATCCGAACTCCTCGAATGAAGACAGGACGTCGGCCTTCAACTAATGTGTTTATTGTCTTTAATGCTAATCTTGTAAAATGTCTTTTAAAGAGTTTAATCATGTGTTTTAATTTTCTTTAAACGATGTGTCTTATTCTTGGTTCAAGTGGTTCAAGTGGTTCAAGTGGTTCAAGTGGTTCAAGTGGTTCAAGAATCATTGTCTCTATTCAGGTTTTTGTTGTGAAATGCTTTTCAAATGTTTTTGATTATATGCGTGAGGTTGCAAAGTGACCCTTTGCATTCAGAGTCTAACTAAGGTGAGGAAATTTAAGTAATTAGTATGATTGTAATTGCTTCTGCTTCAAACAACAAGGACGTTGTGAACGTAAACGCTGAACAGAACTGTTCGGATTACAATGGCGTATAACGTTCAGGTATTCACGAACTTGCGTAGCAAGTTGTCATTGAAATTACTCCCTGTCAAAAGCCTCAAAGTGACCAAGGCGGAGCCGCCGCTTGAATACTGTGTTATAAGATGTCCCCGCCTTCTCTGTAAAACTAAAATATTAATATTATTCAAAATCAGATTTATATGGATTTGCATAGAGATCAAAATGAATTTCTGCTCCTAACTGATTTGCCATTTTTATAAATTCATGGCTTATCCCAACTGCAGGAGTTACACCATTATTCATTTTTATCACAATCATAAATAAACAATTTAAGTTATATTCCTTACAAAAGTTAGTGATTATCTCTTCTTTATTTTTTAATTTTATTAAAATTTTATTTATTTGTTCTTCCAATTCATATGTTTCTTCATAATCTGTTCCTAATTCCCAAGACGTTTCTTTCCTGATTTTTTTTCCTACATAACGGTAATGAGGACTTGGTTTTACTATGATTTCATCACCCTTTTTATGTGATTCCGTAGGTTCTAATTCCAAAACATCGGAAAGGTCCTTTATCGGAAAACTCTCACCATAAATACTTAAATAAACTTTAGCATTTGTATTTTCCAAACAATTCACCTCGTGATATTATTAGCGGGGATTTCTTATAACGTTCTTGTATTCACGAACTTCCGCAGGAAGTTGTCATTGAATCTACTACTTCTGCCAAAAGCCTCAAAGTGACCAAGGCGTAGCCGCCGCGTGAATACTGTGTTGGTATTCTCAGTTCATACCCGACTGGCTCGGGGATGAACTTTTTCTTTATAATGGAGGAAACACTGGGCTGAAAAACGCATGCTTTGTTGGGACATAGATCCCGTCACATAAAGTGTTTTACGCCCTCGACTTTTGTTCATACCCCGTCAACTGGTTGGGCCTTTGAGCCCATATCACCGTGCCAACCTGTGGAGATCAAAAGTGCTGGCCCCAGTGAAATTAAGGAGGTTACATGAATACACCTGTGCTAAGTATCGATGTTGCTAAAGGTAAGAGTGTTGCTGCTGCTTTTCTTTCTTACCATGACTGTATGTACAAACCTTTTCCATTCTCTCATACCCATGACGATCTCATTCAGCTCCTATCCATCTTGCAACAGATGAAGGAGGCCACAGGCCATGAGCCCAACGTTGTGTTAGAAGCTACCGGCAATTATTCCAAACCTCTTGTATCTTTCTTTTCTTCACATGGCTATTCTGTTATTGTTCTGAATCCATTACTTACTCATCAGCTGAAACAAAAGGCGGTACGGAAGGTCAAGACCGACCCGATCGATGCCATACGTATTGCTCATGTCTTCTATCTGCAATCTCCTGTGCTTCAAGTTGAGCTAAGCGATTCTGTTCAACAGCTTCGTGTCATTTGTCGACAATACCAGCATTGGACAGGCCTCTACGGCGAGACTCAGCTAAATTTTCGTGCCGTTCTTGATCTTATATCTTTCCAGGGTATGACAAGGCGTTTTACAAAGTCTGTAACCGTACTTCTCTGAACTATTATCTCGCTATCCAACTCCCAAAGAGCTCTTAGAGGCAGATCATGAGGAGATCATTGAGTGATTCCTCTCCAATCGCAGAGGTCGGGCTTGGAATGAATCTAAACTGCAACAACTACTTGCTATTGCTAACCAGAGTATTCCTGACCTCCATGCCATTCAGGCCCAGAAGATTGTTCTCATGCACTATATTCAACTGCTTAAAACCTATCAGGACTGTATGAAGGATCTCTTGGAAACCATGCAATCGATGGCTGAATCTATCGAAACCTATCACCTACTCCGCACAATTCCAGGAGTGGGTTCGTTAACAGCTGCCATGCTCATCGCTGAAATTGGAGGTGTAAAAAGGTTCCCAACCGTTAAGCAACTTACAGCTTTTGCAGGGCTAGACTCAGCTGTTCACGAATCAGGAACCTTCAAATCCAAGAAAAATCGAATATCTAAACGGGGCTCTTCTTACCTTAGAACTGCTCTTTATCAGGCTACCGTTTCCGCCATTTCCAAGCAAATTCATGGCCCTAGAAATTCGATTCTCTTCCAATTCTATCAGCAAAAACGGACAGAAGGCAAACCGGCAAAAGTCGCAATTGTTGCTACTTCACATAAGCTTTTACGCATTATTTTTGGAATGTGGAAGTCCGAACAAGCTTTTAAATGTGGTCAATCCCAAAATTGGAAATTAACTTCCAATAAAACCTGCTCTACTAGGTAGGTTTGTTTAAGTATGTCTTTCTAGTACCTAATAAAATAATTTTCATGATAGTGTTGACTTTGATTAGCTGGTTTATGTGATGTCACAGTCCTCTTCGATTAATCTCACAATAGCTCTATTCATTCCACAGTCTTTTTACTTCTTTTAATTCTAACTTTTCAAAACACAATTTATAAATATCTGGTTTTTTTAATTGATTAAAAAAATCCAAACCATAACTTGAATCAAAATAATTCATCATCAAAGTCATTACAAGTCCATGTGTTCCAATAGCTATTTTTTTCCCAGAGTGTTCTTTTAATATGTTTTTTATCACTGATATCGATCTATTCTGGCAATCAAAATTAGACTCCCCACCCGGTAAAGAATAATCAAGATCATTAAATCCCTCTCTAATAACTGACATTAACTCAGCATTTTCAATAATTTCTCCAGCAAAATGCCTTTCCCTGAGATCTTCAAATGTTTTGATATCTAGTCCTAAGTATTGTGCCAATCCCTCAATACTCAGGATTGCTCGGTTATACGGACTAGATATAATAACATCTATTTCTTCTTCTTTAAGAATTTCAGTAACTTTTTACTGTGATTTCACATAACGTTTGGCATTCCTGACGTTCAAGTAGCTTAAGTGACCAAAGGGAACAGGTCGTCAGACTTAGCTAGTTGAATGTATCGCCTGAATTAACTTCTCTGATATCCCTCTTGGCGATCAAGGGCGAATGCCCGCAGTAGGAATGCTGTGTTATCGGATGTCGGCACCTCCATTGAGTTACCTCAAAAATCTATTCCCAATAGGGTGTACCTGTATATAGAAATGGCTCATTGTTTAAATAGCTACTAAATTCTCTACTTACTAGACTACTTATGTGACCTTCCAACCATTCATTAGAATCAGGCATCCCTAACCAAAAACCTAAGGTATCTAATTGACCAGCAATAAAAAATGTTTCAAGTAACGATTCATAGTTTGACGGCAATGGAAATATGTTTGAATAACAATTTAATAGACTTTCTCTAAATAAAGGATGAATATATGAAAATGTCCACCCAAGATCGAATAAATAAAATCCGAAACCACAAGCACCGAAATCAATAGGACTAACTATATCATTGTGAAATATATAGTTAGAAGGAATTAAATCAGCATGGATTACTCCCCAATTATTAGTAGTTTTTTCAAGATTTATTATAATCTTCTTAGCTTTTTGTCCTGCTAAAATAAGTGTTTCTCCACTCTTAATTATAGTCCCATTCTCAATGGCTATTTGAATTCGTTCCAATGATTTATCAAGTTTATGTTCATCAAAAGTCGGTCGTGAAAATCCATATGGAACGATCCATTTACTAGATTCAAGATGGAGCTTTCCAATCATCGTCCCAACTTTACCTGCATCTTCAGCAGTCGGAACATATGACTTTTGTTCCCCATTAACCCAAGATAATAAAGTACAATACATAACCTTGTCACAATGATTGACTTCGGTAATAAAATTGTTATTTTGGTTATATATTGGTTTTGGAACTACTATATCACTTGCTTTAGAAAGAGCATCTAACCATGTCACTTCAGAATGAATAGACTACTTTGTACTCCAAATATCTTCAAATCCCTGGGATAGTGATTCATGAATTCTAAGAGAGAATTTTTCGGCACTATCCGTTTCATTAACACGATATATGACATTGCCGCTTTGACCAATATACTCGATCTCATAATCATTGAAGTTATATTCTTTCAAAGCTTTCTTAGAGATTTCATCATAATTAGCATTTGATATTTGAATTGATCTCCTCTTTTTATGTGTTTGGCCGATTTCTTATAACGTTCAGGTATTCACGAACTTGCGTAGCAAGTTGTCACATGAATCTACTACTCTGTCAAAACCATCAAAGTGACCAAGGCGTAGCCGCCACGTGAATACTGTGTTATGAGTTGTTCGGGCCTTCTTCGAATTATTCCCACCATTTCTTATTTATTCGGTAGATAATATTCATAGCTCTTATATGAATTGTTTACTTGTAGTTCTTTGCCCTTATATAATCCGTTTCTAGTATAAAAAGTCCTTAAAGCGATCTCTTTACTTAATTCTATGATCTCATTCGATTTTTCAATATCTTGAATTGTCCAGTATCTCAGATCACTAATCTCAATTTCGTCTTTCTTTAATTCCCCTGATTCAAATTCCATTTCAAAGACAACATACATTGTTGTTTGAATGAGTCCATCTACTTCTCTAGTTCCCGACCGCATACCAACCATACGGTTTGTTGTTGTAACTATTCCTGTTTCTTCTAAAAATTCTCGACACGCTGCCTCTTCAATCGATTCGCCATGCTCAAGGAAACCTCCAGGTAACATCCACTTCCCTAAGTTTTCTCCATATTCAATCTTTGCTAATAATATATTTTGGTCTTTAATCAATACGCCGCCTGCTTGTAAAGATATTGGATTCATTTCCATCGTTCCTTTCATGATTTATTGCCTAATAACACACCTTAAATAAGGAAATATATAGAAATAGTTAAAACGAATAGGATTATAGGCTGGTGTGACTAATAGTGTAGTACATTAATGTTTTCAGTTTTGTCTGTATAAGCCTTGCCCGAATTTCTCATAACGTTCTTGTATTCACGAACTTCCGCAGGAAGTTGTCACTGAACCTGCTACTTCTGCCAAAAGCATCAAAGTGACCAAGGCGGAGCCGCTGCGTAAATACTGTGTTATATGAAGTATGCCACTTCCAGAGTTACTATCAAAAGTCTCTTTCAAATAAGTAAACCTTACCATTTAGTGGTTTTAAAATTTTTCTACCTATATAGCCTCTTCTCTTCAGTTCGTTTCTTAAAACTGTCATAAATGCTCCGTGAGTAACAACTAGTGTGGTCTTATTATTATTTAATTCGATTTCATCAATTACTTTTTTTGCCCTTAATAAACAGTCTTTTTTACTTTCCTGTGTGAAATGATTTAACAACCAACCTACTCTACCAAAGATTAACCAAAATGAACGATGTAATTTGAATTTAGTTTTAACAACTGCTTTAATGTTTATTTCTCGTAATAAGTTTGTTGTAGTTATCTTATCATTAAAAATTAGTTCAGCTGTTTTTAATGCCCTAGATTGATCACTTGAATAACAATGCTCCCAATCTATTTCCCCTATAAATTCTGCACTTTCAATATCACATTGATCATAGTATTCGACCCAACTATTGAATTCTGATGATGTCATCCAAAGGTTTTTCGTAATATCCACTACCCTGAAATGTCTGACTAATCCTATTTTCATGCATTTTTCTCCTGATTTTATATTCTCTCGTCATATTTCAGATAACGTTTAGGTATTCACGAACTTGCGTAGCAAGTTGTCAGACAGCAATTGCATCTTGAATTCCTTCTGCTGACCAAGGCGTAGCCCCCGCGTGAATACTGTGTTATCAGATGTCACATGCCCTTTAATATTTGTTTAAGCGACTTACCAGCCCTTAACCACTTTGCCATGTTCAAATCGATCAAATAGGAACGTTAATATTCTATCCGCAGCATAGCTTGGTTTTGCTAGCTTTACTGTATGAGCCCATTCATCCGTTTTTATTGATTCCCCATACATTTGAGTATTTACTGCCCCAGGCCTAACTCCCATAATCTTTACATCCTTTTGTTCAACCCCAACTGCTTTAGTAAATGTTTCGAGACCAGCCTTAGAAGTCGAATAACAACTTAACATTGCTTTTAAATTAAATGATAGACCCGAGGAAACATTCATAATACGCTTATCTAGATCAAGATGTCTTGTATATTTAATAAAGCTTGATGTTAAAATCATAGGTGCAATTAAATTGATATTCATATGTTGATTAATTTCATCAGTCTCACACTGTTCTAATAATTCTACAGGCTGGACAACTCCTGCATTATTTATTAGATATATTGACTCTATGCTAGCTTCATCCAATGTTCGTGTAATCGTTTCCAACAAATCATCAATTTTATGAATGCTATTTAGATCAAATTCATAATAATCTAATGAGGAATTATTGGCTTCAGCTAATGTAATTAATTCAGTATTGATATTTCTTGAAATACAAATTAAGTGGTGATTCGGCAACAATAATTTTTGAACTATAGCTTCACCAATTCCTCGGGATGATCCTGTGATAATAAAGTATTTCATAATGCTGCCTCCGATTGATTTATTCATAATAGTATTTGTGTGATTTCTGATAACGTTCGTGTATTCACGAACTTGCGCAGCAAGTTGTCACTGAATCTGCTACTCTGTCAAAAGCATCACCGGTGACCAAGGCGTAGCCGCTGCGTGAATACTGTGTTATAAGATGTCAGCGCCTTCTTAGAAATACATACTCTATTCCACTATCGCTCTCGCTTGTTTAAGCACATCTTTCACAATTCTGATTTTATCTTTCCTATTATAAAACCAACCGTAAACACCAATAACATAGAAAGATATGAAATAATAGTTATGGTCGTACCATGAATTAAATCCGTAAACAGTAATGACAATTTAGTACCTGACCAAATAAATGGTAGCATGTAATATTGACTAATAAGTGCTAAAAACATATTTCTGCTTTCATCATCTAAAATCACAAATTGCCATAAATATAATAAAAATGAAAGTAACCATATACTATTACCTATAAAGAAACTCTTCACTTTGTTGGCACTTAATCTAAAAAACGTCATTCCTATCCCGAACCAAAAGACTGCAAAGACAAATTGGCTCAAAAGCGGGGGTATTATTAGCGTAAAGGTGTTGGATACTAATCCAAATATAAACGGAACTATTATCCACATAATCATTTTTTTGTTTCCTTTCACTTTGTCATCTCCCTATCTCTTATTTCACTAACCTGCCCATCAGTATAAATCTACAAAGGATGCATGGATTTTGATTTTTCTGTTTTTGCGCTGATTTCTTATAACGTTCAGGTATTCACGAACATTGCGCATGCAAGGTTGTCACTGAATCTGCTACTCTGTCAATAGCATCAAAGTGACCAAGGGCGCTTGCCCGCAACGTGAATACTGTGTTATCGGATGTCAATGTCTTCTAAGAATCGACTATCGATTCCTTTTAACGCACTGAATTCCATTATTAATATCCGGCCCATAATCCATATTCATACTTTGCGAAATCCAACTTGTGATTTATTTTTGATTGAAAGAAATCCTTTTGATCTTCCGTTATTTCGAAATATCCAAAAACCGGATGTTCTTCTGATAAACCAAATATTTGTCGATATTCCTCTAATGATACATCATCGATTTCCTCTTCTCCAATAACAATTGACACCTCTGCACCTATTTCATTCCATTCAATCAATCTTGTTGTATCGGTTTCCTCAAAGTAATATGGTGAGATGTATTCTTCAACAAATAATCCTTTTCTTGTAGCATAATTAATTGCATTTAAAGAATTATGACTACTACCTATGTACATATAATAATCCCAACCAAAATGCACAAAAAAATGATCCTTTGAAAACAGCTGACAACCTACATAATTTCTTAATATCATCTTACAAATTATGCGAATTTCGATTATGCTATAAATCATGTCTTCCATAATATTGATCTTACTAAATTCTTGTTCATATAACACAGAAGCTTTATCTTCTTGTGAAATTAACCAATTAGTAACTTGAATAGCACGTAGAGTATATTGCCTTCTTTCCTTTAAAAACTCTATTATTGTCTCAACATATGCATCTTCAACAAGGAGATACTTTTCATATGTAAATAAATCACCGTTTATTAATTTTCCGATTTCGGATGGGCAAGTCCATTCATCTAGTAAATAATGTCCAAACTCATTTCTAGAAGCTGGATTATATTTTGTAATCCTCCATTGATATTTCATTTCAACTCTCCTCTAGTAGAACCAGACTCTACTGATCGTTAGTTCAAGAGTGTTTTTCATTGATTTCCGATAACGTTCTTGTGTTCCTGACGTCGATTCCCCTTAGATAGCTCTTATCTTAGGGGAATCGATGTGTCTGCCTGGATTTTCTTCCTTGAGATCCCTCGAGCAGACCGAGCGGCGACTGCCGCGAAGCTGGAACACGTTGTTATATGCTGTCCCTGCCTTCTCTGAATCCGCTACAAATCTCGCTCTTCGATCTTCAAATTATTTGTTGTAAATTCATTATTCCTATATTCACTGATGTTTCAATATATCCTTTAATCTGAATAAAGCTAAAGACATTGAGTGGTTCATCTACTACATGTTCTTCATATTCCATATCTCCTAGAACATGAGGAACAAATTCTTCAACATTACTGGACTTTACCTCTTGCAGATCAATGACTTTAGAAGAATTATAGATTGCTTTCCTCATTTCATCGGTACAACCATAGTGCTCTAACAGTTTGCCATTTAGTAATCTGAAATCATTGTGATACATTGAATGTACTCCAGCATCTGCCTCCATACAGTTCCTTAACCAGGGCATATAAAATCCCTTCAACCAAAGATCATCAGCAATCAAATGTGCAAAATATCCAAGCACATATAAGTTATCAGAATACGATTTATACTTATTTAGAAATCCATGATAGTCAATGTATCTTGTATAATCTTGATGTTCTCCTTTAAAGAAATGCGATTCATCCTTTGTATGAACAGCGTCCGGAGCGATGCTACCTAGTAAAAACGAAGTTCGATCTTCGATATTTAATCTTTCAGTAATTCTATTGCCGATTATCAAATGCATGATTCTGGATCCCATAATTAAATCACCTCAATTGTATTGTATGCTTTAGTAATGAAACCTTGTTCTATACGCTCTTGCAGGGATTGCATATAACCCGTTCTTGTATTCACGAACTTGCGTAGCAAGTTGTCACTGAATTTACTACTCTGCCAATTGCTTCAAAGTGACCAAGGCGTAGCCGCTGCGTGAATACTGTGTTATATGCTGTATCTGCCTCCATCGAGCAACCTAAAAAGTTAGTTTAATATATCTTTCTTTAAATAATAATGGATGTGACTTCCGGCATTCTCAATTGTTCCATAGATCTGAAAACCTTCTTTCAAATAAAAGTCTAATGCTTGAAAACTTAATGTATCTAGCTTTATAAAATCACATTTCTTTTCTTTAGCAATTTTCTCTGCTTCCCTTAAGAGTGCTTTTCCATATCCTAATTTTCGATGTTCTGAATCAACAAATAAATATTGAATCTCCAACCAATTCCAACAAAACTCTCCAACTACACCTCCGAATATCTCTCCATCCTGATTCAGTAAATGCAACTTTAATTCCTGATATCGGCCTTTTAAATCGTCAGGAAAATGATTTAGATTGAACTCAATCATCTTGTTTCTTACGTAATCTTTGCTCTTTTCACTTATATTATTGGAAATCATTAATGACAAGTTGATTCACTCCAATTTCACTTCGATTAATCGTATGAATATGAAATCTACACACGACTTTGAGTAACTTCGCACTTAACATGATCTTGCAGATATTGCATATAATGTTTAGGTATTCACGAACATTGCGCATGCAAGGTTGTCACTGAATCTGCTACTCTGTCAATAGCATCAAAGTGACCAAGGGCGCTTGCCCGCAACGTGAATACTGTGTTATCGGATTTCTACGTCCTCATGTACAACTCATATAATCTTTATTCACTTATCAACCAAGTTTTTGCTTCTTCTGGGTCAATGTAATATTTTATTGCCTTTAACTTATTATTTGGGACATTCTTTATTAGTCTATTGAGTTGCCATTTTGATTTAAATGATAGCCCAACAACAGATAATTTATTAATATGATCTTCTATTGCACTTAAACTATTTAAAAATTCGATCAAAATCTCTTTAGTAATTCTTGTCTCATAAAAATCTACCCAAATGCGTAATTGCTTTTTGTTTTTTTTGATGAATTCAACTTCTTCTTTCATTATAGAAATTAATTTTGGATGATCCTTGGAGTAACTTCCGAATTTTAAGCAATGCACTTCGCCACCTTTATAGTAATACGGGAAGATGGATCCACCAGGAGATTTAACTGTAGACATTCATAACACCTCTTTTTTAGAATAGGTCTATTGTTACTTTACGTAGATTTCCTATAACGTTCTTGTATTCACGAACTTCCGTAGGAAGTTGTCCCTGAATCTGCTACTTCTGCCAATAACATCAAAGTGACTAAGGCGTAGCCGCCGCTTGAATACGGTGTTATAGGATGTCAGCGACTTCTTTGAATTACTCTCACATTTTTTTATTCTTTTTCAACTTTTTGATCTTTTAATACGACTTTTATTAGTTCTTCTAGTGATCCTTTACATTTGTATATTCCATCTAGATGATAAAACGTACTTGTCTTTTCAAGATCATTCATTTCATTATTTTCAGAATGCAAATATGTTTTGATACCGTTCCCAAGTGCAATTCCTAATTCAATATGACTACCTTTACCAGCTGGCAATAAAACCACAATAAAACTCGAGTTCTTTACAGCATCCATCTCCTTCTTTCCAATATCTCTTAATTGTTCTATGCATGTTATTTGATCATTCTGAGTCCAATCATATGAAAGAATAAAACCTTCTTGCTTCAACCGCTTACTGACAAATTTCACATTCTCTTTATTCTTTAGACTTGATGCAATATAAAAGTGTTTCATTATTTTCTCCTTGTTTGAAGGTTTTAAAATAAGGTGTTAAATTCGGATTTCGCTGATTTCCTATATCGTTCTTGTATTCACGAACTTGCGCAGCAAGTTGTCACTGAATCTACTACTCAGTCAAAAGCATCAGAGTGACCAAGGCGTAGCCGCTGCGTGAATACTTTGTTAGCTGAAGTACACCTGAATTACCCACGATCAATTCTTCTCATATAAATTAATCCTCCATCTATTATCCCATTTCAATAATCTGATATATCTATATCCATTGTCCTTATAGTATTGATTTAATCTCATGTTCTCTGCCATGCAATCCAGTCTTATTCTATTCTTTCCATTATTCCTTATAAAGTTTTCAGCCCAAGTAATTAATTGTTTACCTATTTCAAGCCCCTTGTAATTTCTACTGACTGCAAATCTATGTATATACCCCGATTCATTATTATCAAGCTCTTCCCAGAGTACTGGATCTGACCAACAAATATACAGTGTCCCTACATATTCATCATTCAATCTTGCTATAAAGACCTCAAAGCCTATATCAAATAAATCATACACTTGTTCAATTTTAAAATGATCCGGATTCCATTGATTGATGCCTATTGATTTAAGCCACATTGCCGATCCTTTCCAGAGATCTAAAATATACTGGCTTTGATCTCTTGAAGCTCGTTGCACATCAATTATGCTACTTTCTTTTATATCCTTCATTGACTCCCCCCTAAAACATTAAGCTTCGTATTTCAGCTAACGTTCAGGTATTCACGAACTTGCGCAGCAAGTTGTCACATGAATCTGCTACTCTGCCAAAAGCATCCTAGTGACCAAGGCGCAGCAGCCGCGTGAATACGGTGTTAGCTGAAGTCCTCTGCTTCTTGACTGTCTACAAATTTCTTTGCCTCTATTATTATTTGCCCCCTTAATTCTGTTTCATTAGGTTTATAGTATTCATCATCATAAATAATTCGATCAATATCATCATCTAAGTTTAGCCATACTGACAAATCATGTGGATAATCTAATTCAACAGTAATTCTAAATATGTCCTTAACTATATCAAATTCGTTTCGTTTATTATTAATTATTTCTTTACATAAAGAGTAAATATTTGCTCTCGCACATTCTTCAAACACTGGAAATCCTATGCCAAGTTCAGTTAATGCTTTATTTACATATTCGTCAAAAAGAAAAATACTCTCATTATCATCCATAGATAAGATTTTATATAAAGATTTTGATTCATTATCAGCATCTACTAATATATAAGACCACTTCAAATAATCTCTTGTAGTTATCGTATTATTAATAATTTTATAAAATAGTAGATTTGTTTCTAGATCGATTGGCTTCATTTTTTTATACTCCTTAAGCATTTTGAGGATTTCAGCTAACGTTCAGGTATTCACGAACTTGCACAGCAAGTTTTCACTGAATCAGCTACTTCTGCCAAAAAGCATCAAAGTGACCAAGGCGTAGCCGCTGCGTGAATACGGTGTTATCCGATGGAACCGACTTCTTTGAGCAACTTTCAAAATAGGTCTTTCATTTCAAATTTCATTTAGCTTTGTCAAACTCTGCACCATTGCCTTTATAAAGATATGTGTATTCACCATAATCACTATTTCCAGAAAAGTGCTTGTCAATCAAATAAAGCACCTGTTTTTTATATAATAGTGCTTCCTCCATTAATGAAGCACTAATAGCCCCTGTTCCCAATGTGCGATCCTTACCTGGCTTTACAGAAGTATCCGACCAATCTATCCATTCAAGCATTGACGCTTGTTCAATAAACTCCTCATAACTTCGTTTATATTCTTTTATTGTATTCTTGTCTTCTTGAAATTGATAATGTTTCATTAATTCTATAAGAATGTTATCCCATTCCATTTTCCATGCTTCTTGATATACATTAGCTAAATAGTTCAGTTCTGGTGTAGAAGCTGCCGTTTCAAAATCCTTAATAAATGCCTTATCAATTGGATTATCGGATGACATTAATTCGAAATCTCTCTCAAATTCTGAACTTGTACTTAAGTTGACCATTCCGGTATTTTCATTGTCACTAATGCAACCAGAAGTTAAAAAGATAAAAATCATTATACATATTAAGCTAATAATTCTCCCTTTGCCCATTAAAGTTATTTACCTTCTTTCCAAAAGCTCTCTTGTTTTACAGTTGTATTTTATTTGATGATCTTATCCTTTTTTCGGTTCTTTCGGATAACGGTCAGGTATTCACGAACTTCCGCAGGAAGTTGTCACTGAATTAACTACTCTGTCAAAAGCATCACAGTGACCAAGGCGTAGCCGCCGCGTGAATACTATGTTATCTGATGGAACCGACTTCTTCGTATATACTATCAAGTACTCAAAATCCTTCAGTTATTAATTTCCATTTGAATTGATCCTTAAATTCATTAAAGCAATTCTTACAAATCCAATGATATTTATCCATAGTACAATAACCTTCAACTTGTGTATCAATCTCTTCTGACTTTGTCTCCATAAATTTATCCCAACAAAAAGCACAATGATCATGATCTGTTTTAGATATATTTTTATAGTTACTAAAGACTAATTTTTCTTTATATAAGTATTTTTTTGATCAGTGATTCTCCAGTCAGATTCATCTACCAAGATTATTGCTCCTAACTTTCTTTATTCTTAAAAATTGTTTTTCAAAACGGTTCTTTCAGATAACGTTATTGTATTCACGACGTCCCACCACCTTAAGCCCGAAGGGCGGCCGCGACGCGGTTAGGTGGAGGGATGTGTCCAGCTGAATATGCTTCCCTGCTACTGCCAATTGCCTCTTCGATTC
>NZ_JBXCIY010000032.1:0-23536 GCF_056786395.1 Paenibacillus sp. Y951
AGTGAAGTCTTTTCGATGCACAACGTGCTCGGAAAGATCTTCGTGTTTCGCTTGTTATTAACAATTTCACAAAGGTGAAATTGTTAATGGCAGTTCTTACTCGTTGTTCAGTTTTCAAAGATCAATGTGAAAATATCAAAGCGTTTCTCATTTACTTATGTAAGTGTGACTCGCATTTCGTTTTCGTGTGTGTCTCACAATCTCTTGCGGCGACAAGAAATAATATACCATAGCAGCCTAATAGATTGCAAGCTTTTTTTATAATTACTTTTATTTATTATTATTCCTTCTATTATAATAGTGTATCCATGTTGATTACTAGTAACTACAAAATTACATATAATAAGATCATGCATAGTTCCTTTGGTTACATTTAAAAAGAGAGGGAGATCAACCATGGAAAACTCAACAATACTTCAAGACTTGCTTCCTCATATTGATGTGCATCTACCTCAATGGGTTAAAGCAAGTAAATCATTAGGCCAATTAGGCAAAGTTGCTTCCTACATTCCTGAATTAGCAAAAGGTAATAAAGACGCCCTAGGTATTCATATGCTTGATGCTCATGGCAATGAAGCTAGCGTCGGAGATATCAATACAATTTTCACTTTACAAAGTATTTCAAAAGTATTCACCTTATTGCTTGCCTTAATGGATAACAGTGAAGAGATTGTGTTTCATAAAGTTGGGATGGAGCCCACCGGAGATAGCTTCAACTCCATGTTAAAGCTTGAGCTCGTTCAACCTGGGATTCCATTCAACCCATTAATTAACGCTGGAGCTATTGCGATCTCTTCACTTATTCAAGGCGATTCTCAGCAACATAAGCTTGAACGTGTACTTCAATTTTTCCGTAAATTAACTTGTAATGACTCCCTACAATATAATGAAAATGTGTATCAGTCAGAATTACAATCTGCGGATCTTAATCGCTCCTTGGCTTATTTCTTGAAAGATAATGGCGTGCTTGAACATAGCGTAGATGAGGTGCTTGATATATACTTCCACCACTGCTCGATTGATGTTACTTGCAAAGACCTGTCAAGAATGGCATTAATTCTAGCTTATAATGGTATGGATCCGATTACCGGTGAAGAGATTGTGCCAAAACGTTATGCGCAAATAGCCAAATCATTTATGGTGACATGTGGAATGTATAATGCTTCAGGTCAGTTTGCAATTCAAGTTGGTCTTCCTGCTAAGAGTGGGGTAGCTGGCGGGATACTTACTTTAGTTCAAGGTTCAATTGGTATAGGAGTTATTGGGCCATCACTTAATAGTAAAGGCAACAGCATTTCCGGTGTCGATCTGTTAGGGAAGTTGTCTGCGCATTACGATCTAAGTATGTTCTAAATAGAAAAACGTCGAGTAAGTAGAATTTTTTCTACTTACTCGACGTTCTCTCTTTCACCAACAATAATCAATGCAATCATTTATAAATTTGTCTGAGCCTCCAATATGATCTGCCCCTGTACAAGCTTACTATATAAACCATCTTCACGAAGCAGCTCTTCATGTGAGCCTTGTTGCTGCAGTTGACCATCCTGCAATACAATAATTTTGTTTGCTTGGCGAATCGTATTCAATCGGTGGGCAATAACAAATGATGTCCTCCCCTTCATCAATCGTTCCAATGCTTCTTGTATCTTAATTTCTGTTACCGTATCAATACTGCTCGTTGCTTCATCAAGTACAAGAATAGACGGATTAGCAATCAGCGCTCTTGCGATAGCTATCAATTGCTTCTGCCCCTGACTTATTCCCGCTCCACCTAATTTCAGCTTAGTAGAATAACCATCCTTCAATCTCATAATAAATGAATCGGCATTAGCAAGCTTAGCCGCCTCAATCACTTGATCTGAAGTAGCATCCAATCGACCATAACGAATATTGTCCCGTATCGTCCCTTCAAATAAATACGGTTCTTGCAGTACAAATGCCATATGAGCACGAAGACTTTCACGCTTCATACTAGCAATTGGCCTTCCATCAATAAGTATGCCACCACTACTTGGCTCATAAAATCTGGAAAGTAAAGAGATTAGTGTAGTCTTCCCCGCTCCCGTTGGACCTACAAATGCAACGGTTTCTCCTGGTTGCACAGTAAAGCTAATATTAGAAATCGTATTTCGACCCGCTTCATATTCGAAGCTAACCTTATCAAATGTAACTTTTCCATCTATCTCATCAACAGCTGAAGCTGATTGCTCATCGATATTTTCTTTGGACTCATCAAGGATTTGAAATACACGCTCTGCACCAGCAATAGCTGATAATAGCGTATTCCATTGATTAGCAAGATCGTTCAAAGGTCTTGTGAATTGTCTTGCATACTCTGCAAACATTATGATGATCCCTACCGTTATAGTATCTGTCCATAACGTTAATAATGCCCCTACTCCCACAATTAACGCAAAGCTTAACGAATTGAGACCATTCATTAATTTAGGGATAAATCCAGAAATCACTTGAGCCCAATAACCTGATAATCGAATTTTTTCATTACGCTCCTGAAATTGCGAAATCACTACATTCTCCTGCGAAAATGACTTTATAATTTTTTGTCCTGATAATGTTTCTTCAACAAATCCATTCAATGCACCGAGATTACGTTGCTGCACTCTGAACAAACGACTTGTTCTACCCGATATCCAGCGCATTCCATAGATCATCAACGGAATAACACAGAACGTCAGTAGCATAAGAATTGGACTTAAGAGTAGCATAACGATGGTAATACCAACAAGCATCAGTGTACTCGAACAAATTTGAATAAATGAGCTATTCATAGACGAACTTATATTATCTATATCATTCGTTGCACGACTCATTAGATCACCTTGCTGGCGCTTAGCAAAAAAGGGAATCGGCAGCCGATGAAATTGATGGAATAGATCAAGACGCATCCGATATACTGTTTGTTGTGAGATTTCAATCATCCATATATTTTGCAGCCAATTCACCAATGCTTGTAGTCCGTATACACTCCCCATAATAACGAGAATATAGAGTAAACCATCTTGACGATCTATGATGTAATTATCAATCGTATAACCAACTAGAAAAGGTCCTAATAGTGAGAATGCTGTAGCAAGCACAATCATGATCAATACAGCAATTAACTTCACTCGATAAGTAGCAAGATAACCCCATATTCGGCGTAATGTTGTGACCATCTGATCTGGTTTCTTCACTTTTGTAGGTGCACGACCTGGTGCGCCGCCTAATCCAAATCCTTTCAGCTTTGTATCTTTGGCACCAGAATGATGATCTTCTTCTCTTGCTAGTAATGAGGACGGCAATTCATATTGAAAAGGAATCATTAATTGTTGCTTCCATAATTTCAACTTCATCTTCCAGTTATCAACTGTGCTGAGCTGATGTTCTGACATGCGTCATCCCTCCTATCTATCGATTGAGATTGATAGATCTTCTGATACAGCGATGAGCGAGCTAATAGTTCATCATGCTGCCCTTGCGCGATAAGTTTCCCATCATCAATAATAAGAATCCGCTCGGCCATCGCTGTCGAGCTCATTTTCTGTGTGACGAGAAATACAGTACAGCTTAACTGGCGAATGGCAGCGAGCAGTTTATTTTCAGTTTCGACATCAAGTGCACTTGTACAATCATCTAATAATAAAATTTGCGGCTTTCGAACTAAAGCTCTAGCAATACTCATCCTCTGCTTTTGGCCACCAGACAGATTAACCCCCTTCTGTCCGATAAGTGTATCGTATCCTTGTGGTAATTTAACAATTGTCTCATGGATTTGCGCCATTTTTGCAGCATTAATAACTTCTTCGATCGTAGCATCTCGTTTGCCCCATCTAATATTGTCAGTAACTGTTCCCGTGAAAAGTAGAACCTCCTGCGGTACATAGCCAATATTAGAACGAAGCTGGTGGAGAGAATACGCTGTTATCTGTTGATGATCTACCGTAATCATTCCTTCATTCACCTCATACAACCGTGAAATCAATTGTAGTAAACTAGATTTTCCCGACCCTGTAGACCCCATAATGGCGAGCATCTCACCTTCATTCACTTCAAAAGTAATATTTTGCAATGTTTTAAGCTCAGATTGTGGATATGAAAAATTCACATTAGCAAAATTAATATGCCCTGCGATAGTTTCAATCGGTTGCTTATATAAATCATCTTCATCTGAACGATTATTATCGTTCTCAGCTACTTGAAACACTTCATCAATCCGATGCATCGAAGCCGTAGCACGTGAATTAGTAGTAACGATCATCGAAATCATCGATAATGCACCAGCAATACGCATCGCATAATTGACAATAGCAACGATATCACCGACAGTAACAAGTTTTCCGGCAATGATTTGTTCGCGCGCTACCCATATAACCAGTAAAATGCAAGCGTTAACAACAATAAGTACAATCGGCATTGTAAGCTCAGCTAGACGTAGCGTTGCAATCGTCCGATCTCTCAGTTGCTTATTCTGTTGCTCAAAACGTTCATTTTCATGATCCATTCTTACGAATACACGAATTAAGCGAACACTCATTAAGCTTTGCTGCATAACACGGTTCACATGATCAAGCTTATCCTGCACCAATCGAAACAGTTTATTATTACGTTGCATAACCCAGCCAAGAAATATAGCTAGTATCGGAAAAGCAATGAGTAAATATATTGCAAGGGAAGGATTAATTATAAAGGCCATCAACATACTACCGATAACAAGTAATGGCGCTCGCAGCATAATGCGCATCCCCATAAATACAGCATTTTGCACCTGCGTAACGTCATTGGTCATTCTCGTCATAAGTGAGGCCTCTTGAAAATGACCGAATGTATGAAAGCTCATCTTTTGTACACATTCATAGAGCGACTGCCTCAGATCAAACCCGAAATTTTGACTGACATGGGCAGAATAGAATGAACTAAGAATTCCGACGATAAATGCGAGCAGTGTCGTTCCAAGTAATATGCCACCCCACAGCAACATAGCGTTCATATTGCCAGCAATGATGCCATCATCAATTATTTTCGACATCATAAAAGGCTGCATTACTTCTATCATTAATTCAATTAGCATGATACTAATAGCAATACTAACAAAAAACTTATAGGTACGAAGATGGCTCCTAAATGTACGCATCGTAGTTACTCCTCTCTGAAGTGAATTCGTTCATTATATTTCTAAATGTCTTAAGGTAGAGATATATGAGAACAAAACACTTCTTATTCATAGAAGGTTTTGAATGAAATGTCTCTACTATAATTGCCAAAGCCTTTACCGAACAATGTTAATCCGCCGACATGATCTGCCTCTTCTCGAACACCTAGTGCGAGGCTCCATACATGCCGATCAATGACAATTTCATTAATCGTAATTTGAGATAATTTCTGACCATCTACCCATGTGCCGGCTTCATCCACGCGGATCACTTTCAGCAAGCCATATTGATTGACGGGATCACCCCACCATGAAGGTGAAAATCTTCCACGTTCAGCACCATAGTCACCTGGACTTGTCCATACACCGATGTCTGTACCATTAATTTGGAAGAAGATATCTGATGGCCAATTTTCATTATAGCCAGGTGCTTCCGAGCCTAATTCTAATGTAATCTCAATCGCTGTTATCTTTTGACTCTGTAATAAATAGTTAGGTAATTTGTATTCGAGATAGCCATGACCGAACCATAAAATTCCTGCGTTCATCCGTTCAGGTGTATAGAAGTAACGGGGATCGTCAAATTGACCAATAACACGCTCAGGCGTCGATAAGCCGCAAGTTGGATGTACTTCAAATTCAGTATAATGTCCGATTGGAATAAGTACTTCATGGTAGCGCGTCGAGATTGGTTCGATGGAAGGTAGTTCAATAGTAATATTGGAATGTGCCAATGTACACATCTTATGCGTGCCGCCGTCCTTACGGATCATCTGAGTCGTAACTAAGCCCGCTTTCTCAAGCTTTTTCACATGCATCGTTATAATTGCACTACTAAGCTGCAAGGATGACGCAAGTTGCTTCACATTCATCGATTGATTGGCTAATAGATTGATGATCTCTAGACGAACTTCGCTTGCAAGTGCTTCATATAATGGTAGCCATTTGGCATCGGTATTCGCTTCAATCATTATTCTCACCCTTCTAATACTCACTAATCGATTGCTATATATATCTTGTATAGTAGCTTCTTCTTCCTGTTATTACTCATATGTATGTACTATCTACACATTACCGTTAACAGCTCAACTTGTAAATAGTATAGACGAAGCGCTTAATAAGTACCTTTGTGAAGCTAAACACAAAAATCATACTATTGAGAACTTCCATCCTAAATTTAATAGAGCAAGCCTCAAAATAAGTGTTGACATTTTTTTGCTTATGAGTTTAAAATATGCTCAACGAATATAATAAGATTCAACCAGTCCACTGGAGAATCACAATAACTCTACCTTACGCAAAGGAGATGATGTTGTGATTTTTTTTAAGAATAAACCCGAGTTTTCTTATTGGATAAGTTAAATATAGAAAAGGGGTTGTTCGATGAATTTATTTTGGTTTATCCCAACTTATGGAGACCGCAGATATATTGGCTCTAAGGTCGGAGCTCGTCACACATCCATTGAATATTACAAGCAAATCGCTGTCGCAGCAGACCGTCTTGGATATGAAGGTGTACTATTACCAACAGGAAGAGCGTTTTAAGATGCATGGATCACCGCATCTTTTCTAGCAGAAGCCACGCAAAACTTGAAGTTTCTTGTGGCGCTACGTCCTGGTATTATTTCTCCAACCTTTGCAGCAAGAATGGCCGCCTCATTCGACCGCCATTCCAAAGGAAGATTGTTGATTAATGTAGTCGCAGGCGGAGATTTGGCTGAACTAGAAGCCGATGGTTTATCTTTGGAACATGATCAACGTTATGAATTGACCGATGAATTCCTTACGGTATGGCGTGGTCTGTTACTTCGTTGAAGGTATAATTTGCATAGAAAAAACCGCCATTCTTTGAGCGATTCTGCTCCTATAATTGCGGTTTTTCTATGTAGAAGTAAATACTCTATCTCAACTTATAGTGAATATTGTTCACTTATTCCACGCTTTCGCTAGTTTCACTCGTTGAGACGCTAGCTGAACTTGTAGCATTTCCGCCACCTGCAAATTCTGCTTTTGCTGACTCTGATATTACAACCGAATCTCCATCTGCATTAGTAGCTGCTTGCTCGGCTTCTATTTTTTGACGTTCTTTTTCTAATTGAGACAAATTTGAAAATTGTACTTTCAATTGCTTATCAGCTTCAGCATCCTGTAAGTTTCTTAACAACTCTCGTTTAACTGCTGACGATGCACTGCTCCCTTTAATTTGAAGTAATTTGTGTATGGTGCTAGAACCTTCTATTGCACTACCAGATTGAATATTCATTGGATACCTCCATTATCTCTTCTTTTCAATATATATCGGTTATTACCAAAAGTTATTGAAGTAAGTTTATTACAACTTAAACGATAAAATCACATTATTACTGCTATACTATTGAAGTAGCCAAATAGAATGGAGTCATTGTAATGGAAACTAAAGTTCAAGAAATAGCAGAATGGATGTTACACGAGGTTAAAGAAGTCGGCACATTGCATCAAGAAATGGCCGTGACTTATATTGCCGAAAACTACGGAGAACAATATTTGTATATTAATGAAAATGGAAATCAATCGATTGATAAAGCAGTTAAGAAGCTATTCAAGAAAATGCATGGCGGACGCGCAGCTTGGGATCGCGATGGATTCTTTTGGGCTTGGACATAAGAGATCCTAGGAAAAAACCTTCATCCATATTTATGGATTGAAGGTTTTTTTATTGGAAGTCATATTATTAGAATCAATACTAATGTGGGTAAGCCATATCAATCTCCACGCCGCATGGACCGCCATCAGCATTAACCTCTAAGTCAACTTCAGTACCATCTCCTCTGAACAGCGGGCGGTAATGATCGTTAATATGAGTAGCCGATGAATTCGCATAGTGGCATATAAATGCTCTGCGAAATTGATCCTTCGTCTTATTACGATACGAGCCGTGAATCAGATTTCCATTAAAGAACAACACATCGCCTTTATCCATAATTGCTGGAATCACCTTCTGCTCCTTCGGTGGCTTAATATAATGGGTAGTAAATGATTCACTTGCGTCAGCTAGTTCTGGACATGATAGCTCATAATCCCCTGTCTTTGGTACCACCAATAACCCGCCATTTTCTTCAGTCGCAGCATCAATTGCCGTCCATGCCGCAATACAGTTGCCTGGTTCTACTTGCAAATAGAAGTTATCTTGGTGAAGTGCCTGTCCTCGTGAACCCGGAGGTTTATAATAAAACATACTTTGTGCCGCTAAAGCTTCTTCACCATAGAGATCAGCTAATACTTGCAAGACTGGCTTATGCAGCATATATCTCTTTGCAGTTACGTTATAACGGTGCGGATGCATTACCCGAGGATATCGCTTCAATGGATCTTTCTCAGTTTCATCAAGAACCGGTTCAAAATATCCAGCAACAGTTGTATGACTTATTTCCTCGAATGTATGCTCAATCTCTTGTAGATCGTCCTTTGAAAATAATCCTTTTACAATCAAATAGCCTTCGCTTTCAAAACTAGTGATTTCCTCTTCCGTCAATCTCATCAATTGTCGATTCATTATCGATCACAGCTCCTCTATCACTTTTGCTAGCTTCTTGACATTAGATTACACTTTTTCGTATGTTAGAGGAAGTAAGATTACTGCTGAAAAGTATCGGGATTCTGCTATCGTCGATTTAAGGAAGGGGAGTGCCCATGTCTATTAAAAACCGTCCGACTACCAATAACGAGCTGCCTTATTCAACGATCATTAGTGGTCACTTTGATGAGGGCGATACGTATTGCACACGTAGGCAACATGGTAGATCCGATTGGCTCATCGTCTATACCGTAAGTGGCGAGGGCTACTTTCGTACACCTGCTGGAGAAAAGCACTGTAGCGTTGGAGAAATTTCCCTGCTGCGAGCCGAAGTTCCTCATGAGTACGGTACTGTACAAGGCCAGCATTGGAATTTCATTTGGGCACACTTTCCCAAACTATCGGAAATCGATTATTTACCCACCCATGAAGTACTTATTCATACTTTGCCCGACGGCTACTTACGAGAGAGAATCTATCATATTTTTTTGAATCTGCTTCACGATTCGCGAAATCGTTTTAGTTTATGGAACACACTTTGTGAAAATTCCTTGCGAGAAATCATTCTATTAATCGCTCAGCGACTGACGAAACAGCTCGATTCAAGAATTGAGCACACTCTTCAGCTGCTTTCTCACTCAATGAAGGAGCAGGTCAGAATTGATCATTTGGCTGCTGCAGTTAACTTATCCCCTTCGCGACTATCACATTTGTTCAAGCAAGAAATGGGAATATCTATATTGGAGCACCTTAATCAGATGCGTCTCAAGCAAGCTTCTCTTTTGATCGAGCATATGGGTAGAACCGCTACAGAAGCATCACTTGAAGTTGGATTTAACAACTACAACCACTTTGCCTCCCTCTTCCATAAAGCGCATGGCGTTAGTCCAAGAGAATTTATACAAAACACCAAAATTTTGAAAAAGAAAAAAAACCCTCTGCTTCCGTTTGATTCCCATTGACAACGGATGCTATGAAAAACACCTTCAATCCACATGTTGTGAGTTGAAGGTGTTACTATGAGAAAATTCCATGTGTATTGCTTCAAGAATCTTACAGTAGATTCACTCATTTACTGCACCTCATCAGAACTAACTATGAACGATATTGACGTATTGAAACCATAGAAATCATATGGAGGTTCTAATTCCTGTCCATGTATTCTAAAACTTGCACCAGCAGATATCGTATACTCGCCTTGTGGAAACTGATTATCTTGCAGATCATCAACAAAAGCGATATAGTCAGCATCTTCGTCTGAAGAATAACCACCACTAAAGGAGTATTGATATTGGATAGGCTCGTTACGCTTTAAGAGAGTTACGACATACGGTTCCGCCATTGCCCCTTCAAGATCAAGATCTCTCGTATGCTCCATTATACTAAAGTCCACAGGGTACATCGAGTGCCCAATCTCTACTTCCTCTAGCTCTCCAACATAAGTGAGCTCCGCATAGACATCGATGAGCTCATTTACTGCATACTGCGTTTTTTTCGTATAAATTGCGAGTTCAAAATCGCCTTCGGTCACTTTTTTCTCAAGCACTAGCTCATCCTTAGTGAGCACTGACGATGCAGCTGGATTGGTTGTATTCTGCTGTCCAGTTTCACCGCAAGCTGTAAGCAATAACGAGAAAATAACTATAATAATAAGCTTTTTCATACAAGTAACGCCCCTCTCTTTTTAACTTAGTTAATTAATTAGACGAGGGACGTTCAATATAAGTTGCTGAAATTTATCTTACAGTACATGTTCAAAAAGCGGGCTTTTTGAACTACCTCTTACAATGAAATAGGTATGAATTTAGCTCGCTCATTGGGCGACTTATTAGGTCCATGCAAAGCAAGCATCGTTACACCCTCGAATGTTTGGAAGATCATACCGTGACCACCATCCTCGGAGTAGATAGGCTCTGGTTGATGTGTCCATGGACCTGTTACTTTACCTGATAGGGACTTTGCTAATCCTTGAGCATATTTCTGATCGATAAAGCTCGCCCATATCATACATAGCTCTCCCGCTTCATTGTTGAATAGATAAGGACCATCCGTCACATAGTTTTGTGCAAACTGTACACGTTCATGCTTAAAGGAGGTTGGCCACTGGGCTTCAGATGCTCTAAAAAGAAGTTGTGGCTCCGATACAGCTTTGCTTAAATCATCATTTAATTGAATGATACAAACCTCTCCATCCCCTACTTGCTGCCATTCATGACAAAAAACCATCCATGGAATTCCATTGTTATCTACATATAAGGAACCATCGAGGCAGCACCATTCCTGTGGTGTTGCGACACCATCACTATGAAGTTGGAAGGGACCATATAGAGAATCACTCTTAAGCACTGCAGTACCTAACAATTCATTGTCACGTCTTCGGAATGTCGCGAACATATAGAAAGCACCATTATATTTATATACTTCAGGCGCAACAATACATCGGATTGCACTCGCACAAATTGACCTTGTCGATCAACATCATAGAAGAAATCATCAACAGCATCATAGCAATGTGCAAATAATGCTTGCCTTGTCTGCTCAGCCTTCACTTTCCATGCGGCGGCTGCTTCTTCATTCCTCCCTAGCTCTTCCGCTATTTTTGCTAAATACTTACGCTGACAATAAACATTCGTTGTAAGATCAGGCGCCAAAAATGGAAGGATTGGTGAATGTGGATTACATTTCGTAGCATCGTTCTGATGCGGTGTATCCGCTACATGCCAAAATCTTGGAGATAAATCATGCCCAGTATCAAAGGCACTAAACGCTTCGATACATCCTGTTTGTCTAGTGTTCCGATAGGTCATTAACCAATCGTCGTACTTAACCATTGCATCATACATTGTTAATAGGAAACCTTCGGAAGTTTCATTCAGTCCATAATGATGCCATACACAACGAGCAAGAGGAGTAACAAGCTGAATTTGTCTGTAGCTTGGACCATCTTTCGTAATTTTTTACGGAAGCATACCATCTTCTCTTTGAAAGGTAGCAAAACCTAAGTATGTCTCTTCTGCTACCTCTGGTAAATACCTAGAAAGTAGTTCATTGTTAATTGTTCCTGTGCTTTCAAGCCAGCGCCCATAGTAGATGCCTCCCTCATGCAGAATCGGCTTTTCTGTAAGCGTTGGCTCAATACAAGCAAGTAAACTAGCGACAGCATGCTCATATACGCTACTCTACTTAGTTGATTGTGCTGCGAAAAACACATTGCTCCCTTGCTTCCACTGTTCAAGCAATTGCTTATTTCCCCCCTCATGGACGACATCAATTTGCGTTGTAATATCTATTTCTAGAAGTCGCTTCCGTAGCTCATACATCCTTTTCCCTCCAATGATTAAATGCACCAAGCAAAGCATCGTAGCTGATGCTTTGCTTGTAACCATTAGATTTTTGGACATATGTACGTTCGGATTTGCTACTGCTTCTTCCGGTGTAACTACGCCACCTTTCGCTGCAAGATCTGCCCAATAGTTAAACCATTGTAAAGCCATATCTTGGTCAAAACCAATTGCTTGTTCCGTCATGTGTATAGCTGCTAATAATTGTTTTGGATGAATTGAATAGGATAAGTGCCATTACGCTAAAAGAAACAACGATAAGGAAAATAAAGGTTACCATTAGTTTGAATTCTAATGATTTCATAGTTACGTTCTCCTTATATCTATATAAGTCTTATTACTTTACGTTACCATATAGTAAAGCGTTTGCAATCAGGTGCAGGTGATTTGGTAATGTTGTTGAGAAACTTGTTAATAGATTCACTTTGTCTATGTTCTTTGCATTTATAATGGATTTTCCAACGATCTATGTATACAAAAAGCAATCAATACACTACCAACGGTAATGTACCGAATGCTTTTTGTGAATGTGAAATGATGATACATTAAGTTAAATAACGGAGTATACAATGATTAGCCTGCTAAAACAGCATAGATTACTCAATTAAGATGTAACCGTTGTAGTAGAAGAAGGAGTAAAGTTTACGACTTCCAACACAATAGGTGAACCAATAATAATAGAATCTACACCTGCAGGTACAGTAATTTCAAGTGATCCAACAGTTGTAGCACCCGGAACATAAGTCGAAATATTTTGCATTTGTAGCACACCGTTAATATATACATTAAACATACTATTATCTGTTGCTAAAACAGGGAGTTCTGTTGCGACTGCACCAGAATCATCAAAAAAATCAGCAGTGTCGATTGTTAATGTCGTTCCCGCAGCAATTTCACTAGTTGTTACATAGAAAAACTTTTCTAAGTTTGGATCTGTTGCTATTGTTGTCGTTGCTGTAATTGCTAGCTTCATAAGTTGTAATGCCATATACAAAACCTCCTCTCAAAATAATGTGTTTCTAGCATTATACTATTCGAGTTATTGTAAAGTGATAGGGCAAATCTTCTCGCTTTTCACCTATTTATAGTTTAGCTTCGCAGTAAATCCAACTAATTCTAAAATAATAGGAGTCCCACTTACTATTGTTTGCTCCGTTGCCATAAATTTGACCGCATTTGTATTTATGTGATACATTTTCCCCTCCTGCAAAACACCATTAACATGTAAATTAAAATATCCTTCTTTGCCGAAGTTAGAAAACTTGTTAATAGGTTCACCACTGTCATCTACAAACTGATGCGATAGAATAACTAATCCTTCTAATAAGTTCATATCCTGAGGGGCAACAAAAAAGTATCTTTTGACAATGGGTCTTATACTAATTTTAAGATTTCTTTTGGGGCATCTTGCTTTTCTCCTTTTAACCTTGCATGTAACTCTGTATGCTAGTTTTTTCTTACAGCTTCTTATATATCTGTTTTCTCTCTTCTTTGTACATCCTTTTTTTCGATGCTTCCAACAGCGACATCTTGTTTTACATTTTTGTTTGCAATATATGTTTATAACAATTTGACTCATTCTGACCACCTCGCCGATAAAGATTCATAGAATAGTTTATGATCAATTAGTAGTCGATGTATTGGACAATCGCCGTATTATAATCACATATTAAATAAAAGGCTATCTTTATAAATTTTCCTATACTGGATTCAAACATTTGATGATCGTACTTCCAGTTAGCAAAGGGGAATACTTAGCATTCGGAGCAGCAGCCTATTTATGTTTTGAATTTATTTGCGCATCATTACTCTACTACTTTAAAGCTAGTAGACACTTTCATCTCATACTCTTCCTTTTGATCACTTGTGACGTCAGTAAAGTTCGCATTAGCCGTAATGACATATTCCCCTTTTGGGTAATGACCAGCAGCTAATTGATTATAGAGCTCCATATACTCTTCAGTGGAATCACCGAGAGAAAAACCTGAAAATTTGTACTTCTGTTGAAAAACAGTTCCGTGCTTTAAGAGCGTACTAAGTAACGGTTGGTCCATAACATAACCAAAACCGATATTGCTATTCTGCTCATGTAGACTAATTCCTATCGGTGAAGCAGCATGAGTAATCGTTATTTCTGATTGTTGACCCACATACTCTATCTCCGCGTAAAGTTCAACTTTTTCTCCCACAATATATTCATCTTTTATAGATATCATTCGAAGAACAAAATCATTGGTTTGAACTGAATTATTCCCAGGAGTAATTGACTCAGCTTTAACCTCACTAGAATTATTATCAAATGTATTGGAAAACTTCTGGAATTTTGAAGAATTCTCGTTACTACCGCCAGATATTGAGCATGAAGTAATTAGGCAAAGAATGCATACGTTAATAGATAAATTAAGCCATTTATTCATTTAAACCTTCCTTTCAAGTAGAATCGGATCTACTGTTCTAATCACCATAACGATGGTCTCTCGAAGAATGTTGCAATGTATAGTCCTTCATTCTGGATAACTTTGGTTCCACTCGGAAATTGTAATATTAGACTAGCCTACTCTATCAGTTTACAAGACATTCATATTACGTTAATGGTTACATGACATTTATTAGTTACAATTGCTATCATATCTAGTCCACACTAGCTTATGCTTTCGATGCACCTTTTCATTTTCGAGAATTCCCGCTTTAAATCAACGAAAAATTTTAAGGAGGATTTAAATGAATTTCAAACGGACTTTTCTTGTAACTGCTTTATCTGCGAGCCTCGTTATTCCACAGCTTACTCCATCCATCCAAGCGGCCAGCACAAATGTTGTATCAGGCTTAACTAGCTATGCTGGGCAAGGAAGCCTACAACCTGAACTGATCGCACGTTATACAAGTGGCGCTGGGCTAGATGAGGGCGGTACTGAAATTGTCGCATATGACAAACTAGGCAAGAAATTATTTTCCGTGAATGGGGCAGAAAAAGCACTAGATATTATTAGTCTTTCTACATTAACTAAAGATAGTGACTTCAAAAATTTGAGTCTTACGAAACGTGTAGCATTGGAGGACATTGCTAGCGAAAAGCTAAACTTAAATGATCTAACTAGTGTAGCTATTAGTCCCAATAGCAACTATATCGCAATTTCAGCACCTGCTGAGCCAAAAACAGATAATGGCTATATTCTCTTCTTAGATACGAATGGTGAATATATATCTCATGTTCAGGTTGGTGCTCTTCCTGATATGGTGACCTTTACTCCTGATGGTAAATATGTTCTGGTTGCCAATGAAGGTGAGCCTAATGACGATTATACGATCGACCCTGCAGGTGGAATTAGCATCATCGATCTGCAAAATGGACCTCAATCCCTTTCCTCCGATTCTGTAACAACAGTCGGCTTTGACAATGTAAATGCAAATGGAATTCGTATCGGCAAGCCCGGTGTTAGCTTTGCACTGGACGCAGAACCAGAATATATTACTGTAGCTGAGGATAGCTCGAAAGCTTACATAACACTTCAAGAAAATAACGCTATCGCGACATTAGATATAGCTTCAAAAACAATTACCTCTGTGAAAAGCCTTGGTCATGTTGACTATTCCGCTGCTGGTCAAGCACTTGATGCTTCCGATAAGGATAATACAACCGAACTCAAAAACTGGCCAGTGCTTGGAACATTTATGCCAGATGCTATTAGTCTTTATAACGCAAACGGTAAAACCTACTTATTAACAGCTAATGAAGGCGATTCAAGGGATTACGCGGGTTACTCAGAAGAGGTTAGAATAGCTGACCTTGCTGATAAATTAGCTTTGAAGGCTGATAACTATGCTGGCTATACACAAGCAGAGTTAGATGCTCTTCTTCCTACTTTAACGGAAGATGACGCACTTGGTCGCTTAAAAACATCGACGTCTCTAGGTATTAATGAGGCTGGTCAATACGAAGCGCTCTATGCGTATGGTACACGCTCCTTCTCTGTATGGGATGCAGATACGATCGAGCTTGTGTATGATAGTGCGGATTCCTTTGAGCGTATTACGAAGCTAGCCGTTCCGAACTCATTTAATACGGATAGTACAGAAAATAAGGCTGATTCCCGCTCCGATGATAAGGGTGTTGAACCAGAGTCGATTATTACTGGTAAAGTTGGCGATAAAACTTATGCCTTCGTTGGTTTAGAACGTATGAGTGGCATTATGGCTTATGATCTTGCTAATCCAGAAGAGCCATTATTCGATATGTTTTTCTCATCTCGTAATTTTGCTGCATCTGGTGAAGCAGCCGAGGGAGATTTAGCACCTGAAGGAATGAGCTTTGTAGCTGCAGAGAATAGCCCAACAGGTCAAGCTTTACTCATTGTCGCACATGAAGTTAGTGGTACGATTGCTGTATATGAGCTTACTCCATCAGAGCAAACACGTATTCAAGTCATTCATACCAACGATATTCATTCCCGCGTTTATGAGGATGGTGGAATGGGTTATGCGAAGGTTGCGGCTATTGTAGACGCTTATCGTAAACTAAATCCAAATACTATTGTACTTGATGGTGGTGATACCCTTCATGGGCAAACCTACTCCACTCTAGTGGAAGGCTCCAGCATCATTGATATTATGAATGAAATTGGCTATACAGCTATGACTAGTGGAAATCACGACTACAATTATGGTTTCGATCGTCTAGTAGAGCTAACTGATTCCGCCGAATATCCGATTCTAGCTGCAAATGTGAAAAATGCTGATGGCTCTTATGTGCTTGAACCTTACGTCATAAAAGAAATTAATAATCTAAAAGTAGGAATTTTCGGATTAGCAACACCAGAGACGTTATACAAAACTCATCCTAATAATGTAGAAGGCTTAAGTTTTATTTCACCGGTACAAGCTTCTAAGGAAATGGTAGCTGAGCTAGAGAATAAAACAGATATTATTATTGCACTTGCTCATTTGGGAACAGATGGCTCGACCCTTGATGAAAACCGCTCCGATTATATTTTAACGCAGGTGGACGGTATCGATCTATTCGTTGATGGACATAGCCATCAGGTTGTCTCCCGCGTTATTAATGACACATTACTTGTACAAGACGGCGAGTATGCTGAACAAGTTGGTATCGTAACGCTTGTTCTCGAGGATGGTAAAATTGTAGATAAAACCTCTCAATTTATTACTGCTCAAGATGCTGCAACTATGGCTGCTAACAAAGAGGTAGAAAAACTTATTGAAAAAACCTCAAATGGTCAAAAGGCTCTTCTCGATCAAGTGATCGGTCAATCCTCTGTCAAATTAGAAGGTGAACGCGAGGTTGTCCGTACAGGAGAATCTAACCTTGGTAATCTAATTGCAGATGCAATGCTTGATGTAACGGGAGCTGATGTTTCCTTAACGAATGGTGGCGGCATTCGCGCTTCGATTGATGCTGGTGAAATTACCAAAGGTGAAGTCATTACCGTCCTTCCTTTCGGCAACTATATCGTGACGATCGAGGTAACAGGTGCAGAGCTATTAGCAGCACTTGAAGTTGGCGCGACTGGCTATCCTTCCGCTCATGGTGCTTTTGCACATGTAGGTGGCGTTTCGTATAAGATTGATGATACGAAGGAAGCGGGACAGCGAGTGCATAGCGTGAAGGTTAACGATGCAGCACTTAAACTAGATCAAACCTATCTGCTTGCAACAAATGACTTTATCGCAGCAGGTGGAGATCAGTACTCGATGTTCGTTGATAATAAAATTATTAATAACGCTGCAGCTTTAGATGAAGCGCTAATCTCTTACATTCAAAAGCTTGGAAACATTAATACAGTAACAGAAGGTCGTATTATTGCGGAGAAGAAATCTACATCAGGTCAGACTAGCTCAACTGAGAACAATAATGCCGGAACGAAAAAACCTTCTAAACCGCAAGACAATCAAGCAACTAATACTACCGTTGATACTTATATCGTTCAAACAAACGATAACTTAACTAAAATTGCTAAACGCTACAACACGACTTGGCAGGAGCTGCAAAAATTGAATAAGCTGAAAAATGCTAACCTAATCTATCCAGGACAAGAGTTGATCGTTCCGGTGAAATAAATGTAGTAGGATGTTTCATTCATTTTCATTAACACACTGTTGTTACAACAATAAGACTCCTCAAGTTCTTGTTATCCTTGAGGAGTCTTTCTGTTATCAGTCTTTTCTTCCTTACTTTTTGAAAATTTTCTAAGCAAGAGATCTACTCCGCCGTATAGAGATGCAGCCACACCAAACAAAATAATAGAAGTATTTACATTTAAGCCATATCTATTAACGGAATAATTGTCAAAATCTCCATATAGTAAATGAAAGATCCATACTCCACTAGCCCCACCTGCAAAAGTGTATATCATAATTTTCACGATATTTGAACGTACAAGCCAATTGAGTAGTACGGTTAATGGGAAAAATGAAATTGGGTAAATAATAGAAATCCCGATAAATTCCAGGAAAATAATAACAAAACCTAAATTACTTAGTCCATAATATTGGCTAGTCGTAATTTTATTGCCTTCAATCAGCTCTAGCCCAAATATAGCTAGCGTGAATAGTAAACAAAAAACTATCCATAGCAATATATAATGCTTCAGAAATCTCATAGTAGATTCACTCATTTTTGTACCTCATCTGGACTAACTATGAACGATATTGACGTATTGAAGCGATATGGAGGTTCTAATTCCTGCTCATGTACTTTGAAATCAGCATAAGTAGTTATCGTATACTCTCCTTGTGGAAGCTGTTCGTCTTTCATATCTTTAACAAAAGCGATATAGTCAGCATCATCATCTGAAGAATAACCTCCACTAAAGGTATATTTATATTGGATTGGCTCGTTTCGCTTTAGTAGAGTTACGACATACGGCTGGTCCATTGCCCCACTTATATCAAGCTCCCTCGTATGCTCCATTATACTGAATCCTACAGGATACATTGCATGACCAATTTCTACTTCTTCTAGTTCTCCAACATAAGTAAGCTTTGCATATACATCGAGGGACTCATTCACTTCATACTGTATTTTTTTCGTATAGATAGCGAGTTCATAATCGCCCTCGATTATTGTTTTCTCAAACACCAGCTCTTCCTTAGTAAGGACTGACGATGTAGCTGGATTGAGTTTATTCTGCTGCCCTGCTCCACTGCAGGCTGAAAGCAAAAATGTAAAAATAACTATCATCACAAGCTTTTTCATAAAGAAACACCCCTCTCTTTTTAACTTAATAAAATAGACGAGGGGTGTGCTTTATAGGTTGCATACACTGTTATTGAATTTCACTGTAATCACTAGTCATTTTAAGTTACACTTGAACCTTCTCCACTTTCTCAATCAAAATATCCTCGCATTGTACGATGAGCTCAGAAAGCGAACCTCCATGGAAAAGTATATGTACCTCGTAGCCATTGGACGTTGAGTAGATTTCATCATATGTCCAGCTTGCTCCAACTATATTAGGTTCCTCTCTAATAACCTTAGCATTAACAAAGGTAACCATATTATAATCCGTAAATCCACCACTTGGATCAAGATGAATGATATAGTTCTTGTTTTCACTTTGTTCCCGATGTAATACTTTACAATCGTGAAAATTAAATTTGTTGTTTATAGATTCAGGGATCACTTGAAGCCTTCTTACTTTATGTAACTCATCCATCATCCGTTTGGTGTGCTTTTGATTTTCCATGCTGAATTTCTTTATGACAGCATAAATTTCAGAGGTACAATACCCTAATGCGAATAATCTAATATCGCTTATTCGATGTAATATCTCGCTTGGTAATCGCTCCTTCACATGAAGAATCTGAATTTCTATCCGCTCACGAAAACTTTGCTTACAGCGTTCACTATCAAATGGAGGTCTACAATCATATTCTTCTATTAACGTAGTAAGGTGTCTAAGCTCCTCCTCTGTCCTCTGGATAACGACAGTTTTAACTTTTGAAAGCACCTCTGCACTAAGGATTTGCTCTAAAGGAATCAGATTTTCCCCAAAAATTCCCCTTGGATCCACATTATATACTTCACGCTCCTGCTTAATAAAGGCTTGCTCTTTCCTTTTGTATAAGCGATCATATATATTTTCAGAATCTGCTCCAGGATGTACCCTTAATCCATAATGTAATCCAGTTAATTGACACTTCTCATACCATTCTTTAGTTAAATACTTTATCCCCTTACCTCCCCTAAAGAAACTTATCAATCACTGTATATTAAAATTCTTAATTGTTTTGCCCATTTTCTAGATCTTCCTCAATGACTTTTATTAGATTATTCACTTTTAGGTTCACTTAACAAATCTGCATACTTCGCATTTTTCGCAATAAATAGATGTAGCTTATCTCCGTAGCTAGTAATTAGCTGACGTACAAGATTCTCAGTGTAGTCTGCTCCTTGAAATTTGTAACCAGCTTTGGCAGAGGTTGCTTCATAATCACTCCATAATAGCTCTACCCATAGCATTGCTTTATCCTCTGGTAGCTCCGGATTTTTCTCCATTAATAGTTCTGTTAATCGTTTTATATTGTCCTGCATATTATAATAATCTCCTTCAAATAATGTTTAAGTTTATCGCCATTCATAAAATATAATCATACCAATACTGTCATCATTCTGCAATTAGTTCATGTTCAGAACTCCAAACTTTACTGCTCAATCTCATATCTCTCCGGGCTAACTCATACACTAACTATAAGTAGTTATTCATTCGGTAGTTTCAAGGAGGAGCGTACATGACGTCAGATGATATGAAGCAGCTTGAACGTGCTATTGCAGAAATTACAGAGGTCGCCAAAGGATTTGGGTTAGACTTCTATGAGATGAGATATGAAGTTTGTCCAGCAGATATAATTTATACCTTCGGTGCTTATGGTATGCCAACCCGCTTCAATCATTGGAGCTTCGGAAAATCCTTTCACAAAATGAAGACACAATATGATTTTGGACTAAGTAAAATCTATGAGCTCGTCATTAACTCCAATCCCTGCTATGCCTTTCTGCTTGACGGAAATTCTCTAATTCAAAATAAATTAATTGTCGCTCACGTCCTTGCCCACTGTGATTTTTTCAAAAACAATATTCGGTTCAGTGTAACCAATCGTGAAATGGTCGAGAGTATGTCTGCAACAGCTGATCGGATTCATCAATACGAGAAAATTTATGGCGTGGATACTGTCGAGAAATTTATCGACTCAATACTCGCCATTCAAGAGCATGTTGATCCAACTATTATTAAGCCATACCAGCTAGACAAAAAACGCTATATTGAAATGGCGATGAAGGAGCAAGAAAAGCAGAGTGCACTAACTACCCCTTACTCCTCACCGTATCAGGAGCTATGGGATTTGGACGTTGAAGCGAAAGCAAGAGATCAAGCGAAACGCGAAACTGCACTACAGGATGCGAAGCGGTTCCCTCCTCGCGCTGAAAAGGACTTGATCTGGTTCATCGAGGAATATTCGCCCATTTTAGACGATTGGCAGCGCGATATATTAACGATGCTACGCGATGAGATGCTATACTTTTGGCCACAGATCGAGACGAAGATCATGAACGAAGGCTGGGCTTCCTATTGGCATCAACGCATCATTCGCGAGATGGATCTCACTAGTGAAGAAACGATTGAATTTGCCAAACTCAATTCATCTGTTGTGATTCCTTCGAAAAACAGTCTTAATCCATACTACTTAGGCTTGAAAATATTTGAGGACATAGAAAAACGTTGGGATAATCCGACTGAAGAAGAGCAGCGTCGCTTCGGGCGCACACCAGGCAAGGGGCGCGAGAAGATTTTCGAGGTTCGGGAACTCGATTCAGATCAATCTTTCTTACGTAATTACTTAACGAAGAATTTAGTCGATGAGCTTGATCTATATATTTTCGAAAAAAAAGGGCCAGAGTGGAAGATTACTGATAAGTCTTGGGAGCATATTCGTGATCAACTCGTATTCTCTAAGGTCAATGGTGGATTCCCTAGTCTTCATGTCGTCGACGGTGATTATAACAGCAATGGCGAGCTTTATCTCGAGCATCAATACGAGGGCAATGAGCTTGATCTGAAGTATGTAGAGCGTACGCTGCCGCATGTGCAAAGCTTGTGGGGTAGAAACGTTCATCTTCAAACGGTCGTTGAAAGTAAGAATATGGTGTTTAGTTGCGTCAATGGTAAGACGACTAGAAAATTTTTGTAAGGGAATGAAAACAAGCGTAACGATTAATAAATCAACATAGTAACGAACTTATAGAGCTCGCTGAACAACATCGAGTCAAAATAATAGGGGATACGAAGGATAATATACACAACCTAATAATACAAGTGAATGAAAATCGTGAATTACAGCAAAAGGTAGAACTTACGCTCCGTGATCTGTTTCCCAATAACAAGTCGCTAATTATTAAACTCGACATTAAAGATCAGCTTACATTTATCCAAGTGCTGAAAAATTATCCAAGCAAGCTACAAGCTGAATACATCAAACAGCAGAATCAACTAAACAATATAAGCGAAGCATATCACTGTACGAAGCCGATGACTGTAAGCTTGTATAAATGCTAGTCTAAATATGTACAGAATTGCTTGAATAATAATGTACAGTTTTGACGATGTGCTACATACTTGTCTCAAGGGAGAGATGAGTATGTACATGACGTTGGATGTTCAAACGGAATTTGAGATTCGTAGTTTACTAGACTTACCTAAATTCAAATCATTAATGGAGAATCTTAAAATGAAAATCAATAGAAGTCAGTTAGCTAGAGAGTTAGACGTAGATCCTCGTACCATCCAGAAGTATCTCGATGGATTTACAAAGAAAACAACGAAAGATAAAGGATCTAAGATCGATGAGTATTACGAGATCATTGCCGCTTTGCTTTCTGAAGACAGCAAGCAAGTCTTCTATTACAAGCGTGTGTTATGGCAATATCTGAAGGATAATCATGGGTTGGATTGCTCTTCCTCTGCTTTTAGAGCGTACATTGCTCGTAAGCCAACGTTTGAAGCTTACTTCAAACAAGGACATCGCCTTCCGTCACCACAAGGAGCCATTCGTTTCGAGACGGCACCAGGCGTACAAGCTGAACTCTATTGGAAAGAAAGCATTCGCTTTGAAACTCGCGAGGGTGAAAAAGTAGAGATCAATGTTGCCGTGTTGCTGCTATCCTATTCACGTTTTCGCTTCTACCATATGAGCATTACGAAGTCACAAGCCGTGTTGATGTCATTCTTAACCGAGGCCTTTGAAAACCTTGGCGGCGTGCCTCATGAGCTCTTAACCGACAACATGAAAACGGTAATGGATGAAGCAAGAACGGAACAATCTGCTGGGAAAGTTAACGCGAAGTTCAATCAAATCGCTACCGACTTTGGATGTAAAGTGAAGCCCTGTGTAGCCGGTCGCCCACGGACAAAAGGAAAGGTAGAAGCACAGATGAAACTACTCGATGAGATCCATGCGTACCAAGGAAAATTAAGCTTG
>NZ_JBXCIY010000033.1:0-22611 GCF_056786395.1 Paenibacillus sp. Y951
GTGCACAAAGAACTTTATTATTACCTACTTGCTTACGAATATCGGCAATCGTATTTTCGATGAATGATTCCATCGTCCAGTTACCTTCAACTTGACATACGTTGTACAAGAAGTTACGAATCATTTCATTACCATGAACAGAATGCTGTACTTCTGGGTGGAATTGAACCGCAAAGATTTTGCGCTCGTCATTACTCATTGCAGCGATTGGTGCATGTTCCGTACTCGCATCAACTTTGAATCCTGTCGGAGGTTCAATAACTAGGTCACTATGACTCATCCATACCGTTTGAGAGCTTTCAAGACCAGTAGCAATTGCGCTACCTTCGATAAATTGTACGTCTGCCTTACCATATTCACGTTTGCCAGCACGTTCAACTTTACCGTTCAATTGGTGAGATATCATTTGCATACCGTAGCAAATACCGAAAATAGGAATATTCAAATCGTATACTGCTGGATCAACAAGTGGTGAATTTTCCTCGTATACACTTGCTGGACCACCTGAGAATACGATACCTTTTGGATTAATTTCGCGAAGACGTTCCGCAGATGTATTATAAGGTAGTAATTCACTGTAAACGCCTAAATCACGAATACGTCTTGCAATTAGTTGATTGTATTGTCCACCGAAGTCGAGAACAACGATGATTTCGTTCTGTTTAGTCATGACCGAGCCTCCCAATATTAATGTGATAATTATAGCTATACCACTTCCGCATAGTCAAGGTCACTATCCACTTCTATGCAAAAAACCTTACTTATTTCGTTATAAGTGTACGAAATGTTGTAAGGTTTTCTCAATTTACCAATTGTTACTGCTTTCATTTACAGTAATTATCATTTTTCAGAAATCGACATCAATTGCGCTCCGTCGGATACTTTACCAACACTTTTCACATTGGAGTAATGACCTCTGAATTTCCATCTAGCCAATGGATAGCTAGGTAACAGCGAAATTAATATGTGTCGTAGCTCCTGCGGTTCAGGCAACGCTTGCTGAGCCCGATTATTATACTGACCTTGTTCAAGCCAATCTAACAATAACGTCAGTGCATGATCGTATTTAGTAGCATGGAGGCCAATTAATGCACCAATTCGAGTACGCCAAGTTGTCACTTGCAGGCGTTCATCGTGGTGGAGCCCCATCCGCAATTCTAATCTACACAATACAAAGTTAGCTGCTGCAAACAAGCTTTGATGCACTTTTTCGATACTCATCTGCCGATTTTCTCTTGCTCTTTGCAGTTCACTGAGCTTTGCATGATTTCGTGATGGTAGTTGCCCATCGGATAAATGTGATTGTTGAATCAATTGACTGCTAGATCGCATGAGCACATAAGCTTTCGCATATCGACGAAGATTGACTTTCAACTTTATTCTAGAGCGATTGAACCACAGAGTTACAAGTACAACGATAACTAACAAACTACTTAGGAAGCCAATTAACTTCCCAGTACTATTCAACGAATTTAGAAAGACGATTGAATTCGTAACCGTCTCATCCCACATCTGACTAAGGCGAGATATCGATAGTACATCCGGATCTGAAGAAGGTGTCGGATCGAATGGCACCCAGCCAACGGTTGGGAAATATACTTCCACCCACGCATGGGCATCGCTTTCGCGGACCTCGTATAACGTTTCAACGACTCCCGCTTCCGTCGTTCGTTCATCAATACCTTCACCCATTCCATAACCCTTTACCCAGCGTGCAGGGATCTGCTGCGTCCTAAGCATAATGACCATCGCCGTCGAGAAATGAACACAGTAACCTTCATGCTGCTCGAACAGAAACTGATCGACAAAGTCCTGATCTGCTGCAGGTATCGAACTATTCAATGTATACTTATAATTGTTCTTTAAGTAATCTTCAATCGCCTTTACTTGGTCATATCGATTCGTTAACCCACCACCAGAAACTTCAGCGGCTAGAGCAGCGACACGAGCAGGAAGTTTTTCAGGCAATTGCAAATAGCGTTCGAGAGTATCACCTTGCCATATCTGCTCTGCTCTATCGCCAGCTGTTTCTCGCAATATCGTCTCGTCGGTAATCGGCAACTCAGTAATAATCGTATAGCTTTTAATGTTCGATTCGCTTGTTGGCGCATAGATCGAACTCGTCTCGTCACCTACAATATAATTTTTCAAATCCCGCTCGGGATTAACTGCATTCAAATTGATAACGACACCATTAATACCCGATTGCATAATTGGCATTCCAACTAAAGGCTCGACATATTCTAGCTCCTGCCTAATTCTTGAACCTACCCAGCCTTGTCTATGTTGCCAGCTTTGCAGTGCTTCCTCACTTTTCGTAGTGATGCTTTTCAGCGTTAACGTTTGAGCTTGATCAACCCAGCCTTGTCCGTTGTACTCTATCTTTGCTTCAGCTCGCCAATAGCTCTCAGTAGACGACCAGCCGCGAAATTCGATTGCTTTCGATGGCTTGATCTTTTGCCCGAGTACATCATCATTGAAGCTATAGCCTGATACACCAACATTTCCAGAACTGAAATTGGTACTATTCGTTTCTTTCAAAGGAACACCAGTAACTCCACTACTTAATGCAGACATATCCTCTACCAACGATCGCGAAAAGACATTGGCCCAAGCGATCGGTGCTACGTCTCGTTCCTTAGATTGACTCCACATAAATCCGCCACCAAGCATAATCACTGTTAGCAGCACTATACTTACCCACTGATGTGCTGTCATACCATGCCATACATGACTAATAACTAACTTCCGCCTTAGCTTTGGCATCGTTGTTAATGCCATTAATAATATACCTTCAGTTAATACTCTAAGTAGGGCATAGAACACATCAATCCCTAGTGAGCTATACAGTATCAATAAGTAGATTACCGTCGACGCCAGCAAAGAGAATGCAATTTGATGATACCAAATAAGTGATTGTAATGCTGGAGCTAACAGTATCCAGCCTACAAACAATAACAGCATTCGAATTTCATCGGACATATAAAAAATACCATATCGAAACATTTCCACGACATCTTTGCCTAGCTCCGGTACAAAATGTATAAGCCAATTCCAACTTGTTTGCTGATCGCCTTTATATAACAACATTAATACGATAACAGTGCACAATATCGCAGCAGTTATATGAGTCACAAGTCGCGCACGAAATAAGCTAACTGTAAGCATCGTACCAATGACGACTAGCAAAGCCCCTGGCTGCAGTAACTCCGTCCATTCACCAGCATGTAGCCATGGAATTAACCATTCCGCTAATAACCCTAGCAATAAAGCACTAGTAATTAATCGATATGAGAAGTACGATTCTGCTTCTCCTCTAGCTTGATGCATAACGTTCACTTCCTTCTACGACATGACTAATTGGCATTGGTAATGGCTGACTGTAACGCCACACTAATTGGATACCCGCTTGCTCTAATGTTCGCTGTTGCTCTCTCATCGCATAGGTCATCACTCTATTGTTCGTAACAAAATGAATGTCTAGCGTACAACCCTTTCCTCTAGCAACCTCCGCTAATACGTACCAGCTCTCCGTTTCACGCCAGTCGCCTGTATATAGCGTAATATGACTTTGCTCAGGAATGAGAACTGCTAGCTGCTGTAATCGTTCGCGCATATGCTGTTGTACATCTGCCTTTGCCAGTGCAAGTAGACAGCGTAATTCATAGCTATGCTGATCTGCGGCATACTCAAAGCTCCAATCATCTGTAATGACAAAAACAGGATGTTGCTGCCCTAGCTCAAGTATGTCCGCTATCGACCATTGCACCATGGATTCAAATAGTTGGTTTCGAAGATCATCTTGATAAGGAAGTGCATATTGATCCAATATGAAACAATGTTTCGGAGTATGAAGCTCTGCATCTTGTAATTTCGTGTGCCAGCCTCTTCCCCTTGCAGCAGCCCGAATATCAATTGCCCGATAACTATCCCCATCGATATAAGGTCTTGTCTCATTTCCCGAGCCACTATTAGGAGATTGCCGCTTTGAATAATATGTACCTTGATCTTGAAGCTTCATAGACTGTACATTCGATTGGTCAGATTTGTTCTGGGAAGAAGCATCCTGCTTACGCTCAGTATTCCAATCGCCTATCCAACGACTACTATTATGGTTACCGACATAGCTTTCTAGTTGCGGCTTAATGATTGGTGGCAATACAGTAAATTGCTGCTGTTGCGTCTTTTTCACAGTAATAGACGTTAACCCTAACCAGTCTCCTATAATAATGTCCGTTGCTAATGCTTCATAGCTGCCTCTTGTTATTTGCTGTAGACGATAGTTCAAAATCATTTCGCCATGAAATAGCGGAGCAAAGCTAGCTCGATATTGGATTAAGCCGGTATTTAATTGGCTTTGATTACGATAACGTTCATGAATGACATACCATATTCCCGGAATACGAAGCATTCTACGAAGTCTCGTCTCAATATGTAAATTGCCATCATGACTATATTGCTCTGAAATGATTCGACCGTAAGATAGCCTTCTCGCAGCAATCAGCGGAATAAAACCACTATAAACAATAACTAAGCTTGTTACAGTTAATAGCAACCATTCCACTGCACCATTACGCCATATAACTGCGGCAAGTGCTGCTACAAACAAGATGAAAATGCCGCACCATGCGCCGTATCTCGTCTTATACTTTGTCTTGAGCTGAATTTCAAGCGGAGCATTTCGTGCGATGATAGAAGCTTGTTGATGCTGTAGATCATGCGGCTCGGCCTCGTTACTCATCTTTTGCCCCTCCCCTTCGTCGCATTGTCCATTTTCACCAATGGGATCTCCAGCATTAATTTGCTAATAAATTGTTCCTTGCTAGAGCTATTATTAGCCCTGCCCTGTAACTCAATTCGATGTGATAGCACTGCCACTGCTTGTGCCAGTAAATCATCAGGCAAAATAAAAGTTCGACCTTCGAAGTAGGCAGTTGCTTGTCCTGCTCGTAGCCAATCGCGTAATGCCCTTGGACTTAGTCCTAGCTTGCAATCAACACTTGTCCGCGTTGCATATGCGACATCGGTCATATACTCAATAAGTGATGGATGTACGTAAATATATTGAATTTCTTTCTGCATCTGCAACCACTCTACATCCGACATTACAGGGCGAAGCTTAGTCACTTGATATCTTGTACCTTCAGCGTATTGTGTAAGTAAGCTCATCTCATCCTGCTTGCTTGGATAACCTAGTGATAGCTGCATCATGAAACGATCTCGTTGTGCTTCGGGCAATCCATGCGTACCTTCATATTGCATTGGGTTTTGCGTTGCGATAAATACGAACGGCTCTGGCAACGCATAGCTATGTCCTTCAATACTGACCGTACGATCCTCCAATGCCTCTAGTAACGCAGACTGTGTACGTGGAGAAGAACGATTGAGTTCATCTCCCAATACGATATTAGCCATAATCGGACCAGGTCGAAATACGAGACCACGATCTTCTCGATCAAGCACCATCCCTCCAACAATATCTGCTGGAAGCAGATCAGATGTAAACTGTATCCGATGAAATTGTCCACCTAACAATCTAGCAATTGAAGTTGCTAGCATTGTTTTACCTACACCTGGTACGTCCTCAAGTAGCAGATGCCCTCCAGCTAACATACATACGAGTACTTGCTTAACTTCCGCTTGCTTACCTAACAATATATCTTCTAACTTTACTTGCATCCGTTGTAATAATAGTTGCGGCTTAACCGCCCATTGGAAGCTAGATGATTGAATACCTATATCGACGCTATGCTGCTCCGCAGTTGATTGAGTAATTGATGATAATACCATTAATTAAACCTCCTAATTGCTGTAATCGATGCTGACGTTATTAACAAGAACAACACATGCACTATGTACAGCATTCTTATTCTAGTAGCTAGTATTTCCACTCTCTTATTCTTTTAATCATTACTATTTGAGCATCGAAAAAAGAGTAATACCGATTGGCATTACCCTTTTGATCATCATATTTCGATTTTTGAACATTCCGAACTGATCTACTAAATTTAGTTGCTTCACCATTATTCGCTAGATGGCTATTTCTCAATATTTATCATAACTAGCCCTGTCATGCGAGCTAACTTCAAACTATAGTAGCCTACTCATTTACTTGATCAACAGCTCGTTAACCTGTTGTATAAACTCAGTCTTCTCCTGCTCAGTAGCAGGCGTGCGCTTCCAACGAATATTATCTGTAATTTTTGAAATCATTGGATCAGTTGTTGCAGTAATCATATCAAAACGATAATTTTGTTCACGATAATAAGTAATAATTTCGGGTAGTGCCGCTATTGTCGCCTCATGCGAATTACTATCATGCATAAGTATAATGACTCGTTTCATTAAATTAGCTTCCTTAATGTTGTTAACTATCGTCTCTGCGGTAACATTGCGTCCAGCGGAATCACCACTATCAACATTCCAATCGAACATCATAAAGCCCGCTTCACTCATAGCATCGTAGTAACTTGTATCTATATTGTTATAACTTCCCCCTGGTGCTCGAAGTAATCGTGTTTGTTCACCGGTTACTTCATATATCGCCTGCAACGTTTGGAGCACTTGATCTGAAAAATTTGTAAAATCATTATATAGTTCGTCGTACACATGATTGTATGAATGATTGCCAATGCTATGTCCTTCATCATTAATACGCTGCACAATTTCAGGGTATCGTTCAACTTGTTGTCCAAGCACAAAAAACGTAGCGGGTATATCATTTTCAGCTAATATATCTAGTACTTCATCTGTAAATTTACCTGGTCCATCATCAAATGTAAGATAAGCAACGCCTGCATATTCATGCTCATTCACATCCGTACTAGGTTGAAATGATGGCGGTACTTTAGGACCGTTGGTTTCTGCAGCTTGCTCATATGGCAGTGCCACGTTATGACCATTCCAACATGACTTTCCATACCGACCATGGAGTGCAGAATTGATCGGAACACCATTAAGCCCTTTACATTCGAAATTTGCCACTTCACCTTCGAAATTTGTCTCTTTATACTCGAAGCTTGCGTATTCAACCATCTTAAGCGGTTGTTGTATGTATAACATGCATAGACTTCTTGGCATTACTGCAGATGGTTCGCTCTGTCGTTGCACTTGATTGCTACAACAGGCAAGTATACTCAACAATAGTAGTAGCACTAATAATCGCAGCTTCATATCCCGCCTCATTTCTAGTGCATGATGATTCATTGTATGAATAGACTAGCCCGCTCATAACCGTAATTACTGTAAATTTGTACTTTTCAGCTACGCTCCGAGAACCAATCACTGTTCTGATCGCCGTTGTCCTCGGATTTATGATAATGGTCGTAGTGGTATAAATCCGAGGACAAAAACGACCGCTTCGCTTCTCCACTAGTGATTAGTTCTCTCCGCTATGGCATAGGAGAGCGATTCGTTCTCTCCGCTAGAGCATAGGTGAGTGATTCGTTCTCTTCGCTATGACATGTGGAGCTGGATATTAACAAAATTGCGGTTTCGTTCCATAGACTCTAATTTTATAGTTCGTGAGGCGATTTATTTACTTTTCGCAACGCCTGTTGCAAACAAGGTTATTATTGTTCTTAAGCCGCCAAATATCGGACTGGTTGGAACAAAGTACATACAGTATAAAATAGAAAAAAGCGTTACCTCTGTCCAGTCAATATGCTGACTAGACAGTAGTAACGCTTAGTGTCATTAAGTAATATTAAAAAGACTGTTAAAAAGTGGACTTTGATAACAATGCGATGCAGCGAGCTCAATTAGCATTTTATTAATGCACTAAATTAATTGGCAATTAGCTATTGCGCACAGCCTCCAGCACTGCATCGGCATGCCCCTTCACTTTAACCTTTGACCATATATGAGAAATTATCCCTTGCTCGTCAATCAATATGGTTGTGCGAACAATACCCATATATTCTCTGCCATATAACTTCTTCAATTGCCATACATCGTATAATTCACATACTTTATGATCTGCATCTGATAATAATAGATACGGTAGTTCTTTCTTGCTTGTGAAATTCAAATGTGACTTTATTGTATCCATACTAATTCCTACTACAACAGTATTCAGTTCTTGTAGTTCAGCATAGCGATCACGCAAATCGCAAGCCTCTTGCGTGCATGCTGGCGTCATATTTTTCGGATAGAAGAATATGACTACCTTTTGACCACGACACGCTTCTAATGACCACTCAGTACCATCAGAAGCGGGTAATGAGAAGGAGGGAGCCTGTCCACCAACTATCATACTCTTATCACTCCTTTTAGAGGTTGTTCAAAAAGACCGCTTATAATCATAATGTAACGCGTTGTAGCTTGCTTAGCACAATAGAGTAACTTTTTCTCTTGTTTCCTCCAATTGCCTACTTGTTCGACGCATTAGAGTAACTTTTTCACTTATTTGCCACAATTGCCTACTCGTGGACGAATTAAAGTAACTTTTTCTCTTGTTCACCCCAATTGCCTACTCGTTCGACGCATTAGAGTAACTTTTTCACTTATTTGCCACAATAGCCTACTTGTTCGACGCATTAGAGTAACTTTTTCTCTTGTTCACCCCAATTGCCTGCTCGTTCGACGCATTAGAGTAACTTTTTCTCTTGTTTGCCACAATTGCCTACTTGTTCGACGCATTAGAGTAACTTTTTCTCTTGTTCACCCCAATTGCCTGCTCGTGGACGAATTAAAGTAACTTTTTCTCTTGTTCACCCTAAGCATTAACGGAGAGAACTAATTGCTTGTGGAGAAGCGACAGCGTTCGTTTTTGTCCTCGGATTTATTCCACTATCACTTATTACATTAAATCCGAGGACAACGGCGATCGGAACAGCAATTGGTTCTCGGAGCGTCCACGATCAGAACAGCAATTAGTTCTCGGAGCGCTATCGTGCAGCGGTCTACGATCCCGCTCCACGATAGCGCTTCACGCCAATATTCCAGACAGTTAATCCTATCCCGAATACAATTGCCCCCATAAGTGGCGTTAGCATCGCTAGCTGCGCGATATTATCTTCTTTCGGCGCTAAGAAATATGAGGCTGGAATAACGCCAACGAAGGCGAATGGTAGCATCCAAGTTAATACAAAACGAATCATTTTATTGTAAATGTTAATGGGATAACGCCCATAATTTTGGATATTGTAAATTAATGGAACGATACCCGTTGGAGCATCTGTAAAGAACGATATCGCACTTAAACCAGTATATATCCCGCCATAAATAAATACTGCTCCGATTATAAATACCAGAAGTACAAAGAGATCGGTCCAATGCAGTACTAGACCAAGATCGTTCCAGCATACTGCCATAATAATCGCACCTACGAAAGAGCCTACTAAGGACGGAGGATCGACATTTTCAAGCAGCACCTGGAATAGACTATGAGCTGGCCTTGTCAACACGCGATCCATCTCACCTTTTACAATATAACGCTCACTAAAATTCCAAATACTGAAGAACGAGCTGAAAATGCCATATGGAATCATAAAGAAGCCATAGACGAAAATAACCTCCGCCTGACTCCAGCCACCAAGTAATGGCGTATGTTGAAAGACGACAAGAATGAATACAAGATTCATTCCTTGCTGTAGCAAATCTGAAAACACTTCAACCCAGAAATCTGCCCGATAGGTTAGACGTGTTTTTACATAGTTTTTCAAATATTCAAGCATTAACGTCATGTAGCGCAACATGTCCTAACCCCCTTGCACGAATAGCCGTTGCCTTGCAGCACGCCACATGAATAAAATTGGTATCATAAGAATCGTCAACCAAGTCAATTGAATTAGAAAAACTTGACCAGCTTCCGAAAGCGGTGTTCGCCCGGTAAATATAGCACTTGGCAAATACGTAATCGCTTGAAACGGTAGCCACGCCATAATACGAGCTAATGATTCTGGGAAAAAGGCGATCGGAATAATAACACCAGAGAACAAGTCAACCATTACTCGCTTCATTCGCATTAGTCCTTCATTATTCTCCACAAAAAATGCGAACAGACCTGTCATAATATTAATTTGCGAATTAATTAAGAAACTAAATAAAAGCATTCCGAGATAAGTTGCCCAAACTGTCAGATCAGTAGGCAGCTTCACTGGGAATATAAGACAGACAATAGCTAGCCCAGGTATCATAAACAGCATAAAGCGGAATAACCCTTCACCGAAGCCCTGCATTAGCTTAACAACAAGATAGTTATAAGGACGTATCATCTGAATCGCTACACTACCGTCACGTATTTCGCTCGCAATATCGCGGTCTAGATTATTAAAGTAAAATGCTCTAGCCATCCAGGAGATCGCCAAGTAAGTCGTCATTTGCTCAATAGAGAAGCCCGCTAATGTTTCCTGTGAACCATAAATTGCTTTCCATAGAAAATAATAAGCGCCTATATTAATGGCGTATATTACGATGCCGCTATAATAGTTAACCCGATATGCAAGCATCATTAAGAAACGCATTCGGATAAAATCAATATATACTCTCATCATGACAAGACTGGCTCCTTCGTTGCCACTTCTGCCGAGCCCGTCTGATAAATGCCTCGAACAATATCATCCGTATTCGTCTCAAAAATTTTGATGTCACGAATATGCGCTCCACCGACTACAAGCCCCATCGCATCGGAGAAACTTACTTCATTCGGAACAAACAGCTTAGCAGAATATTCATTTTCTCTCGTCCAAGATACTGCAAGACTTTTAGTTAATACTTGTAGTTGAGAAACGCTCATCGCTTCAGCAAATTGGAATTGAATTTCTCTCCCCTTACTCCATGTCGTCTTCAATTGTTGGAGTCCACCGTCATAAATAATTGCTCCATCATCAAGCATAATAACTCTAGAGCATAATGCTTCAATATCTTGAAGATCATGGGTAGTTAATAATATCGTCGTACCTTCTTCACGGTTCATCTCTAATAGGAAATCTCGGATTTCTGTCTTTACTACAATATCTAACCCAATCGTAGGTTCATCCAGAAATACAATCGAAGGATTATGAAGCAAAGAGGCTACAATTTCACAGCGCATCCGTTGACCTAGACTTAGCTTACGTACAGGGCGATTCAGTAGCTCACCCAGCTGTAGTCTTTCTACAAGATTGTTCAATCGTCTATTAAAATCTGCTTGCGGTACATTGTATACTTTCCTTAGTAATTGAAATGATTCAATAACACCAATATCCCACCATAATTGAGAGCGTTGACCGAATACAACACCGATTCCATTTACAAATTTTTCACGTTCACGATACGGAACATAGCCATTGACAACTAACTCCCCTGATGTTGGTACAAGAATACCCGTTAACATTTTGATCGTCGTCGATTTTCCGGCTCCGTTCTCACCAATATAACCACAGATTTCACCTTGAGGTATTTGGAATGTAATATCTTTAACCGCTGTTACCTCTTGATATTGGCGTTTGAATAAGTCTTTCATAGCACCAGATAGTCCTTCACGGTTTTTTTGCACTTTAAATTGTTTGCGTAAATCTTTTACATCTATCGCTAGCATAAGACACTGATGACTCCTTTCTAATCGTCATTTCCTGGGAAATAGGGGCGATTTTACGAAAAACTTGCAACTACTTGTCTACAAGCTTTATAATTTGATGATAAGTAATCATACAAAACTTCTAGCAGCTCGTAAATGTATTATTGCGTGAATATTATTTATTAACTTGTTAATAAACTTATATAACTAGCATACCATGAAGTTTTAACTGATGCATGACTACTACTTTATGCTCTAACTGAAAGGAGACCAAACACGCGATGCGTACACGGTCAAAGCCAAAAACTAAAACTAAAAAGTCAAAACGGTTAATTACATCTATCGTCATTATTCTTGTTCTTATTATTGGGGCATCTGTTTATTGGGGGGCTGGCGTATTAGGTTCGGCTGGTAGTTTCAAGAAGGATCCTGGAGAATCTATTATTAACAAAAAAGATCCCGATATCGTTGTCGAAATTCCTACATGGGAAGGCAAGGAACGCGTCAATATTTTATTACTCGGTGGAGATGCACGTGAAGCTGAAGACAATGAACTTGCTCGTTCAGATTCCATGATCGTTGCTTCCATAGATCCCGTAACGAAACAAGCTAATCTATTCAGCATCCTTCGTGATACTTGGACAGATATTGAAGGATACGGCGAAGGTCGTATTAATACAGCGATCACACTCGGTGGCGCACCACTTGCCATGAAAACGATAGGTGATCTACTCGGACTTGAGATTCAATATTTTGTGTATACAGATTTTGAAGGATTTAAAGCTTTAGTAGATTCTATCGGCGGTGTGAACTTCACAGTCGAAAAAAACATGAAATATAAGGATAACGCCGATAAAAACCGGTATGATATCGACCTTAAAGCAGGTTATCAATTGCTAGATGGCGACAAAGCGTTACAATATGTTCGATTCCGTCACGATGCGATGAGTGACTATACTCGCACAGAACGTCAACGTAACTTTATTATGACCGTTGCCAAAGAAATGCAGACCACTTGGAATATTATTAATATGAAGAAAATATTAGATAGTATATCCCCTTATATCGATACTAATATGGATGTTTCTGACATGTTAAAATTAGGTCAAACAGGTATTGGACTCAAAATGGGCGATACTGCACAAATCCCTCCTTTCGATTATTTACGCGAAGTAAATAGAGGGGGCGCGGAAGTATTAAGTTACACGAGTAAAGACGATATTCACAACTATGTACAAGAAGTCGTTACGCCTAAGCCAGACGCTACCGATGAGCCTAGCGATGGTACAGAGGCAACAACTTCAACAACGAAATAGTTTAGCTTTCTATTTCATTGATTATGGAATAGTCAGGCGAAAACTGCTCATATGGAATGTACAAAACATGGGAACGCAGCCTGCGGTCCCATGTTTTGTTGTATAATGAAGCTAAGAAAAACTTAAGACTATGCTTCCGTCGTATTTATCATCACAATGAAGCTATACCTAGAAGCTATGAAAAATTTAAGATTACGCTTCCGATGTATTTTTCATCACAATGAAGCTATACCTAGAAGCTATGAAAAATTGGAGGACTAAACAGATGTCACGACAAAGAAAAACTTCAGAAGCACTTTATGAACAAGCGTTACAACATATCGTTGGTGGGGTGAATTCCCCTTCTCGTTCCTATAAAGCAGTTGGTGGTGGTGCACCTGTATTTATGAAAAAAGCTGAAGGGGCTTATTTCTGGGATGTAGATAACAACAAATACTTAGATTATTTAGCTGCCTACGGTCCAATTATTACTGGACATGCTCATCCACATATTACCGAGGCGATTGTTACGGCCGCTCAAAATGGCACACTATACGGTACACCTACAGAATTAGAAATTACATTAGCGAAAATGCTTAAAGACGCTATTCCATCGATGGACAAGGTTCGTTTCGTAAACTCAGGTACAGAAGCTGTGATGTCAACGATTCGTGTTGCTCGTGCTTACACAAATCGCAATAAAATTATTAAATTCGCTGGCTGCTACCACGGACATTCTGATCTCGTATTAGTTGCAGCGGGCTCAGGCCCTGCTACTTTAGGTATTCCAGATAGTGCTGGGATTCCAACAAGTATCGCGCAAGAGGTTATTACCGTTCCTTATAATGATATTGCAGCACTACAAGCGGCACTACAGCGTTGGGGCTCAGAAACTGCCGCAGTTATGATCGAACCAATTGTCGGTAACTTCGGTATGGTTATGCCCAAAGAAGGTTATCTTGAAGCGGTTTGTAAGCTTTCTAGAGAAGCTGGCGCACTTGTTATTTACGATGAGGTTATTAGTGCCTTCCGCTTCCACTATGGCTCCACTCAGACATACTCAGCCTTCCCGGATCATCAAGCGATCGAACCGGACCTTACAGCATTAGGGAAAATTATTGGTGGCGGTCTACCAATTGGCGCTTATGGTGGTCGCCGTGAAATTATGGAAAAGGTAGCTCCATTAGGCCCAGCCTACCAAGCAGGTACAATGGCAGGTAATCCCGCTTCGATTTCTGCAGGTATCGCCTGTCTTGAAGTTCTTCAGGAAGCTGGTATCTATGATCGTATGGATCGACTTACTAGCAAGTTAAAGGATGGATTACTAGCAGCCGCTGAAGCAAACGGTATTCCGTTAACAGTGAATCAAATCGTCGGCTCATTATCTACTCACTTCTGCAATCATGAAGTAACTAATTATGACGAAGCACTCGATACAGATGGCGAACTATTTGGTCGTTTCTTCAAAGGTATGCTTGACGAAGGTATTAATCTAGCTCCGTCGAAATATGAAGCATGGTTTATGACGATAGCTCATACTGAAGCTGATATCGACTTTACAATAGAAGCCGCACATAAAGTAATGAAAAACCTATAGTGGAAGTTCAATAAGTAGACTTTGATAACGATGTTATGCTAACGTAGCTTACTCGACATCGCATTTGAAACGAACTTGGAAAGTACGGTTCGCGTGTACGTAATGATGTACACTTGCGCTTCCGCCTTTCTCAAGTAGCGTCTCAACTGCTCGGTTCTGAAAGCCTACTTTTTGAACCTCGATTGAACTTTCATTTATAGGATTTTTGTTACAGCTTAACTAAATTAATTTTAGTACAATGTAAAAACACCTATTTCAACACTACATCTGAGAACAATAGCAACCAACTAAATTTGAGAAGGAGCTAATCATATGAACATTAATTATCTTCATCCATCCGATCAAATCGTTATGATGATGGAACGTATTTATAGCTATGGTATGACTACAACTTCAGGCGGTAATCTGTCCGTTGTTGATGAGAACGGAGATATGTGGATTACACCAGCAAGTATTGATAAAGGTGAATTAACAAGACAGGATATTGTGTGCGTGAAGGCTGATGGTACGATTGTCGGCAAACATCGTCCGTCTAGTGAATATCCATTTCATAAATTGATCTATACGAAACGCCCTGATCTGAAAGCCGTTGTACATGCGCATCCTCCTGCACTCATTGCATTTAGTATTGTCCGTCAAATCCCGAATGTGAAGCTACTTCCACATGACTATCGCATCTGCGGTACAGTAGGAATGGCAGAATATGGACTTCCTGGCAGTATGGATCTTGGTAACAAAATCGCTGATGTTTTTGCTAGTGGTATTAATACCGTTATGCTTGAAAATCATGGTGTTGTTGTTGCTGGAAACGATCTATTCGAAGCATTCCAACGCTTCGAAACATTGGAATATTGCGCAAGATTAGAAATTAATGCTCGCCGCATCGGTACACCTTCTGAGCTTGTCTCTACTGTTGATATCGTCGCACACGAGTCGGAACTTGAGGAATTCACACCAACTACGATTACGAGTGAGGAACGCGAAGCGCGTCGCGAAATGTGTAAATTAATTCATCGCTCCTACGAGCAGCAGTTATTTACAAGTACACAAGGTACATTCTCGCAACGTTTATCTGACGGTTCAATCATTACGACACCGTTCAATATGGATCGTAAATATCTTCAACCTGCTGATCTTGTTCGTATTAAAGACGGTAAGCGTGAAACAGGTAAAACGCCAAGTCGCTCCATTAAGTTACAACAGGCAATCTATGATACACAACCGCATATCAAATCTATTATTTTGGCACATCCGCCGAACATTATGGCTTTTGCGATTACGGATGAAGTATTTGATTCTCGGATGATTCCTGAAAGTTATATTTTACTACGTGATATTCCGAAAGTTCCGCATGATGACTTGTATACACGCGAAGAAGAAACAGCCAAGTTATTAACACCGCAGACACCGATAGTTATCGGTCAAAACTGCTGTGCTGTCGTTACAGGATCTAGTCTATTAAGTGCATTTGATCGATTAGAAGTAGCAGAATACAGTGCAATGGCTGTTATTGCTGCCAAAGCAATAGGCACTATTATTAATATGGAGCCTGCTCGTATCGATGAGATCGATGTAGCGTTCAAGTTGAAATAATAGTTAAGCAATTTAATATAATGTTAGACATTTTAGGCTCAACCTCATAATAATCGCTTAACTGTTTAAGTTTGTATACGTAAGCGGACATCAGGTACGTTATGGGCATGATTGATCATTTTTCAGATAGCTTTGGCACCTTGGTACTCGTGTATATAACAAAGCCAAAAGTAGCCTTAATATGCGCTGGATGGGGCTACTGCGGCGTTCGCTGCTGAGCTCAGTACAAACCAAACCCATTAGTAATACTAGTGGACTCACAGGACCTTATTTCTGCGTTCTCCGCTCATTTCGAGTTTACGCGGACTCACAGGACCTTAATCACTCGTTTGCTAGTGAATGTTCAGTATTAAACTATCAATAGGGTCCTGTGAGTCCTCTTACATCCTAAAGTGTTGGTTTTTAGCTAATTAGCGTCCTGTGTGTCCGCTCGTTTGTGCTTCATTCCCCACTTGATTACCATCCGCACACAATGAAGATCATTTTTGCGCTTCATTCTCTACTTGCGGCGTAGCATTACCAAAAGTAGCGTCAAAGTGCGTGGAGTGGAGCTACTTCGGCACATCCGTATGTCCATTCATATTTCGTCAAGCGCTGGTTTTGAGCCACATTTTATTGGATAAATTAAGATTGGATAGAGATTTCAGAATACATCTGAATCTCTATCCTTCTTTCGTTTCGTGAGCTTGGTTGCGAAATCTGGGTAAATAGGCTTTTGCGAGCTCTTTATCAATGGCACACTTCGATAGAGCAGACCGACACAATCTGTGCTATCCGGCATTGTTTTTTTGTTAAAATATGTTATTATATAGACAGCTTAGAGATAAGCAAGTTCTTGACATGAAGGGAGATGTTTTTAATGGCAACTACTTATATGGTGGTTTGGTCTTAAAACTGAATAGCAGGCATATGCGAAAAAAGCGGGAAAACCCCCGTATTATTTGCTATGCCATCCGAAGTAACCTTTCGTGAATATTGCTGTTTGCAGGATACGATGAAGGTCGTATCTTTTTGCGTCCTGATGCCGCGCGACAGCAGCTTCTTTTAGAGGCTGCTTGTCCGTGGCATTTTTGCGTCCAAAAAACAATATTAAAGGAGCTAAAAAAACTATGGATTTGAAAACCTATGGCTACACAGAAATAGAAGAAATTCCCAACGGATTATTACCTGGCAGGGTGACTGAGCTTCGGCGTGAGCGCTTCACAGTCATGACCGAGCGCGGCGAAGTAACGGCGGTGCTCAAAGGCACGTTCTATCACAGCACGGAAACACGAGAAGACTTTCCGTGTGTCGGTGATTTTGTCTCGTTGTACCATAACAAGAGCGGAGATTCTCTCATCGTTACGTTACTGCCCCGCCGATCCAAGTTCTCACGCGCAGATTACTCAGGGCATGCCGCAGGCTATGCCAAAACCGTGCTGGAACAGGTCGTCGCAACCAACTTTGACTATGTGTTTATCCTTTCTTCTCTGAATTGGGATTTTAACGTAACCCGCATCATGCGGTACCTGACACAAGCCAGGCAGAGCGGCGGTCAGCCGGTCGTCATTCTGACCAAGGCTGATCTCGTTGAAGATTATAATCTCTCACTCGCAGATGTCACACAAAGCATCACTGATGTACCAATTCATGCGATCTGCAGTCATACAGGCCAGGGGCTGAACGAACTCGCTCCCTACTTGATGCCTAGTAAAACAGTTGTTTTTCTCGGTATGTCCGGCGTCGGTAAATCATCTCTGCTCAATGCGTTGATAGAACAGGACGTAATGAAGGTTCAGCCGATCCGTGAGATGGATAGTCGAGGGCGGCATACGACAACGCACCGTCAGCTGTTCATGCTCCCCTCCGGTGCGATGGTCATCGATACACCGGGTATGCGTGAGCTTGGGCTTTTCGATGCTGGCGAAGGCATACAAGCAGGCTTTACCGATGTGGAGGAATGGTTCCCGCAATGCCGATTTACGGATTGCCGCCATCAAGCCGAACCGGGCTGTGCCATTCTCGCCGCGCTTGCCGAGGGTTCGTTGTCGCGTGAACGGTGGGAGCATTATGTTGCTCAGCAGTATGAGAACAAGTATGTCCAGAATAAAACGGGCTACCTTATCGACAAGAGGGCTAGAAACAAAACAACCGCCATGTGGAGCAAGCAAACGAAGAAAAACGGAGGATGGAAAATATGAATATTAAATTCCAAACGCTGATCTATGCCTTAAGCCAACTGTTCAAGAAAGATATCATCTCGGCCGACAGCCAAACCATGCCGTTACAGGGTGGAACTGTGGGGAATGTGAATTTGGTAACAGGGATCGCCGAAACCGCGAATGGCGAAAAATTTCCGTACCGTATCGTGTTGAAGATCCAGAAGAAATGGGACCGTTACGGTGATCCAGATTCATGGCGCCGGGAATATGATCTATATGCTTCTGATTTGGGAGCGACGTTCTCCGATACCTTCCGTTGGCCGACATGTTATTACGCTGAGATGAATGCCGAAGAAAATGAATTCCAGCTGTGGCTGGAATATTTCGATGGCGTAAGCGGATTAGATTTGACCGGTGACATGTATGAACAGGCCGCGCTGGAGTTAGGACGCTATCAAGGCAAGCTGTATGCGGAGCAACCCCCTGTGCTGCAGAGCCTGACGAACCTGAGTCATGTGGATCTCATGAAGAATACGTATCTGCATTACCGGTCATGGCCGGTTGTTTACGATTATATACGCTCTAAGGACTGCGAATTCCCGCAGCACGTGCAGCAAATGCTTATCGATATCGACGAGCACGCGGATGAGATACTCGCTCGCATCGAAAAATTGCCCCTCGTGCTATGCCACCGGGACTTCTGGGTGACCAACCTGATCTATGCCGAAGGGAAAATTGCGCTCATCGACTGGGATACTTGCGGATGGGGCTACCTCGGTGAGGATCTCGCAAGCTTGATTGCGGATGAAGCGAATACCGATCACATGGTTGAATATTACCAGCGATGTGTCCCCGCGTATTACAAAGGCTTTTCGGAGTATGTGGATGTAACCCCTATCGCTGATCATTGCACCTACGAGCTGATCCTTCTTGTATTCGGGTACAGACTTGTGGAGTGGTATCTCCATACAGTGGACGATGACGAGAAGATGAAGCATGTCCTTACGCTCCAAAAAATATATGAAATGAAGACCAGCCCTACGCAGGGTTGACTTAAAAAAGAACTCCGAAAACCTATAAGTGCTGAGGGTTTTCGGAGTTCTTTCATTTTTTGCTATTAGGCTTCAAAGCATTCTACTCAGCGAATATCTTGCTCCAATTCCAATAGCTCCTGCTTCATCTGCAATCCACCACGAAATCCAGTTAATTTACCATTTGAGCCGATTATGCGATGACAAGGAACTGCAATAAGTACCGGATTTTTCCCAATTGCTGTACCTACTGCTCTTGCCGCCGTTGGCTTACCCAATTGATTAGCAATATGCTGATAACTAACCGTCTGACCGTATGGAATATGTTGCAACTCTTTCCATACTCGTTGTTGAAAATCAGTCCCTCGCAAATCAAACGACAATAAAAATTGTCTAATTTCACCCTTCCAATAAGCTTGTAACTGAGCAATATACGGAGCTATTTGTTCTTCATTCTCGATAAGTTTAGATTGCTTTGCATAAACATTACTCCATTCTTGTAGATCATTCCATTCTCCATTAGGTGAACCAATATAACAGAGCCCTAGTTCGGTTGCTGCAATTACGTATCTATTGTCATTCTGCTGTAACATCGACCAATATATAGATTCAGCTATCATTATTTCACTCCATATTTTTGTATATTCCCACACTTATTTCTCCAATATTGTAACAGCCTCATCCCCATAATTGAAGACTTTCTTCCCTTTACTACTGTGGGATATCGATACCGTCTTGCTTACATCGTTTGCAAGGCCGATAACCTTGCAATAGTACAATTTCAACATCATAATATATCATAAGATTCATTGTTCGTAATAATTGCTTGCATGTTCATTCGATGCTATTGTCTCCATAATCAATCGCTCACATCGATTTCATTATAACTCAATTCAACTTAAGTGAATCATCTTAACGCTCTAATCGCAATATTTCGAATTTATTTAACATACACATAGTAGAGGAGATTTGAACGATGGACTTCACAAATTTATTAATAGAAATAGAGAATAGTGCCGATTCTGAGCAAGCAGTGAAAATGAGTGCCTATATGCGGGATCAATTTCCTTTTCTAGACATACCAACGCCAAAGCGAAAAGCATTACATAAGGTATATTTCCAACAAGCTAGAAAAGCACCTACTATCAATTGGACCTTTATAAATGATTGCTGGGAGCGTCCCTTTAGAGAATACCAATACGTGGCGCTCGATTATTTAATGATTATGAAGAAGCATCTTACGATATCAGATACACCTCATTTGAAGAGGTTAGCAATTTCAAAATCATGGTGGGATACCGTGGATGGAATTGATGGATTAGTCGGCTTGATTGTACTTGCTCGAATTAATTATAATGAACAACTTTGGTCAAACCGAATTTTTCATCAATAAAGCAATCGGCTGGAGCTTACGTGACTATAGTAAAACAAACCCAGGATGGGTGCGAGCATTTGTTGGGAAATATCGGGAGCAGCTTGCCCCGCTAAGTATTCGAGAAGCTAGTAAATATCTGTAGCATATATAAATCATTACATTACTCCGTTATCTATTAGATGGCGAATATATTTATCTAGCTTCACAAAAAAGGAGATACCGCGATAGCAAGCCGTATCTCCTAAATGAATTCATATCGCTGTTACATCTTATTGGGTGTTGAAATTCCGAGCAATCGTAATGATTCTTTCAGTACTACTGCTACACAATGAACAAACGCTAACTTCATTTGCTTCTGTTCATCATCAATTAATACTTTCGTATGTGCGTAATACTTATTGAACGCACGCGCTAAGCTAATAGCAAATTTCGCAATTTGTGAAGGATCTGCTATTTGGAAAGCCTTTTGCACCGTCATTGGGAATTGTTCTAACATAACAATAATTGGCCAAGCGTATTCTCCTAAAGCTGTAAATTCTAACGATTGTTCTTCGTAATTCCCCTTTTCAACAATAGATGAAATACGCGCATAGGTATATTGGACGTATGGACCTGTCTCCCCTTCAAAATTCATCATTTGTTCAAGCGAGAAATCAATATCGTTCATTCTATCATTTTTCAAATCATTAAAAATAACCGCTCCGACTCCAACTTGCTTCGCAACTAATTCCTTGTGCTCTAAATTCGGATTTTTCGCTTCGATGTTTTGCATTGCCGTATTTACCGCTTCTGCTAATACATCAGCTAGTAAAACTACCTTCCCTTTTCGCGTAGACATTTTCTTGCCATCTTTCAGCATCATCCCGAACGAAACATGCTGCAACTCATTCGCCCACTCATATCCCATTTTGTTAAGGACATTAAACAATTGCTTGAAATGGAGCGACTGCTCATTCCCTACAACATAAAAAGATTTCACGGCGTCATATTGATTGTGACGATAAACTGCTGCTGCTAAATCACGCGTAGCATACAGTGTCGCTCCATCCGTCTTCGTAATTAGACATGGAGGCATTTGATCTTCCATTTCCACTACATAAGCACCATCTGATAACGTAAGCAAATTTTTCTGCTGCAGCTGTTGTACAATATCACTCATTTTATCATTGTAGAAAGCTTCGCCAGCATAGGAATCGAATGTAATCCCTAATATTTGATAAATGTGTTCAAATTCCTTCAGTGACGCTTCACGGAACCATTTCCAAAGTGATAGGGCTTCACTTTCGCCATCCTCTAATGACTTAAATGCTGCTCGCGCTTGCTCATTCAACGATTCATCACTTTCTGCCATATCGTGAAATTGCACATATATTTTCAATAGCTCTTGTATTGGCGAGGCCCCTATTGCTTCTTTATTTCCCCATAGACGGTAAGCAACGATTAATTTACCAAATTGAGTGCCCCAATCCCCTAGATGATTAATTCTAACTGCCTCATATCCATTTTTGTCGGCGATATTAGCAAGCGCATGACCAATAACTGTTGATCTTAGATGACCCATTGAGAACGGTTTAGCAATATTAGGCGACGAAAAATCAATAACCACTTTTTCATTGTTAGCTTGAAGAGAACCGTATCGTTCCTTCTGATCCATAATCGAATGGAGTACATCATTTGTAAGCTTCGCTTGATTGAGGGAAATATTGACGTATCCTCCTACCACATTCACTTCTTCAATCCATTCACCCTGCAAATTCCGTGCTAATTCTGCTGCAATTTGTGGAGGAGCTTTTCTAAGTTTTTTCGCCAATGTAAAGCATGGAAAAGCGATATCTCCGTGCTCTGGATTTTTCGGTCTCTCAAGTAATTTTTCAATTTCATCGCTACATAATTCATTGTTTAATGCTTGGGCAATTACTGATGCCAATTGTTCATAGATCATCTATTTTTCTCCTCTAGAGTGAAAGGCTGAATATTATTTCAGCCCCTCCTCATCAAACCGTACGTGAAGTTTTCCTTCATACGGCTTTCCGATGTTCTTCTTTCATGCGCATGCAGATTACAAAAGCGTTTTTAATC
>NZ_JBXCIY010000034.1:0-17376 GCF_056786395.1 Paenibacillus sp. Y951
TTTGAATTTAGGTAAGTCTAGTAAACTACGAATCTCAAATTCCGTTTGAACATCCAACGTCATGTACATACTCATCTCTCCCTTGAGACAAGTATGTAGCATGTCGTCAAAACTGTACATCTTTAGACTAGCATTTATAAGTGGAGGCTCTTCCGTAGGTTTTTAATCCAGGAACTTTCTACAAAAACTCTATGTCCAAGCCCAGAAGTACCCATAGGCATCTTTTACTGAAGTGTGAAATAGACGAGATTGTAGCAAATAGGGGCATATAGTACAGGTTCGCTCCCGCAGAATAAATCCAAAACAATGAATACACCCGTAGAAGCTTATATGGTGTATTCTTCTCACAGGGTTTTCAACAGTGTAAGCTCGCCTCCACCAACCTTATTAAAAACGAACACAATGTATTGTGCTCAAGGATTTTCAGTTACCGTTTGGTTCTCAAATGCAAAGATTTTTGCATAGGGATGGCAAAGTTGCCATCTCTTTTGTCATGTTCAAAGAGATTAAGGACGGGTTGAATGCTTTCACTAGGTATGTTAACCTTGAACTATTGAAGTCCAATATATGTATTTTTTGAAAGAAGGTTGATATCATGTTGTTCGTGTTGTGTTAATAAAAGATAACGGGTTCCGTTTTACCTTATAGATTTAATATATAAGGAGCGGTGCCTCGATGAAGTATGTTAAGGGCAATGTCATTTTTCCTGAATATTTGCTAAAGGAAATCCAAGAATACATTCAAGGTGAATTCGTATATATACCCCAAAAGGATGGATTACGTAAACAATGGGGTGAAAAGTCGGGTCAAAGAGAACAACTGGCTCGCAGAAATAAAGAGATTCGCGAGAAGTTCAAATTTGGCGTGTCCATTGATCAACTTACGAAGAGTTATCATTTATCCCACGATACGATAAAGAAAATTGTCTATTCAAATAACTGATTTAAGGCTCGGCAGTTGTTCACACTGTCGAGCCTTATTGTGTATAAGACTTATATAATTGTTTTAGCTATATCTCTAGGCCAGGATTTTTTCTATACTCAATTTAGAAGGTAATAAGTGGGGGGCCCAAATATGGATATCAATGAAATAGTTAAGAGACATAATCAAGAAGAAAATCAACGAATTCAATTTTCAGGTGTAGTTTTATTTGAGGCTGAGGGTGGGACAAAGTTTGAAGGTAGTTATGGGTTTGCCAACCGCAGTGACAAGATCAAGAATTCAACGAATACGAGATTTGGCATAGCATCTGGTTGCAAAATATTTACTGCAATCTCTATTTGTCAGCTTGTTCAGAACGGGCTTTTAGAATTTGACACATTAATAAGTGATTTAGAAATTAATCTAGATCAACTTGATCGAAGAATTACAGTGCACCATTTACTAACTCACTCTTCCGGTATTCCTGATTACCACGATGAAGAATTTATGACTGACTATGAAAGTATTTGGAAAACAGTGCCGATGTACAATGTTACATCACCAAAGAGTTTCCTGCCATTGTTCCAGAGTAGTCCAATGAAGTTTGAACCCGGAACTCAGTTTTCATACAGCAATGCTGGATTCATTGTGCTTGGATTAATTGTTGAAAAAATAACTGGATTAAGTTTTAACGATTATGTCGAAGAAAACATCTTTCGAGCTTGTGGAATGAATGATTCAGGATACTTTTCCATGGATAAGTTACCTGAACGTACCGCTATTGGCTATGTGGGTAACGATGATAATTGGAAAACCAACATATACTCAATTCCAATTGTAGGAGGACCTGATGGAGGGGCGTATACTACGGTATACGATGTAACTAAATTTTGGAATGGTTTAATGAACAACCAGTTATTATCGAAAAGCCTAACTGAACGAATGCTTTCTCCGCACGTTCAAGACAGTGAGTTTATCCATTATGGATACGGAGTATGGATTACAATTATAAACAACAAAATATTCAAGTATTTTGTTATGGGGGGAGATCCCGGTGTTGTCATGCAATCTTCGTATTACCCAGCGTTGAAGGCGGAAGCTCACGTTTTAGCAAATGTCGATAGAGGAGCGGGCTTAATCGCCTCCCGAATTGATGAAGTGCTTTTTAGCAAGTAAATATAACAGACAGTGTATTGTGTTCAGAGATGATGTTTACGAGAAATCCTTGATGCTGTGACGTTTGAATACAGATTGAAAATGGAATTTATTTATTGTGATTTTTCAGATGTAGATAGAGATGAATGGGGGGCGAAAGATAATGAACGTAGTTATTTACGCCAGATATTCAAGTCATTCCCAAAGGGTTTAGTCGATTGAAGGACAACTAAAGGAGTGCCATTCATAACGCTCAAAGAAGTGGTATGACGGTCATTGGAGAATATAATGAAGAAGCGCTAACTGGAACTAATGATAAGCGTCCGCAATTTCAGCAGATGATTAAGGATAGTTCTAAAAAGGCATTTAATGGAGTTTTGGTATATCAATTTGATAGATTATCTAGAGATAGATATCAGTCTGCACACTATAAAAGGATATTAAAGTCTAATGGAGTGCGTGTGTACTCTGCCCGAGAACATATCTCTGATGATGCAAGCGGCGCTTTAATGGAGACGCTCTTGGAAGGAATGGCACAATACTACAGTAGTGAGCTTTCTCAAAAGATTCAAAGGGGGATGGACTTGAACGCTGAAAAGGGGTTAGGTACTGGGGGCAACATTGCACTTGGTTACAATCTCGATGAAACAAAAAGTTTGTTATCGATGAAGATGCGGCTCAAATTGTTCGGCTTGTCTTTGAGATGTATACTAACGGAAGTTCGAATGTGGAAATTTGTAAACATCTCAATAGCAAAGGCTATAAAACATCGATAAGGGCGGAATTCAACAAAAATTCCTTGCGACTCATGCTAAGGAATAAGCATTACATCGGTATATACACATATAAGGGTACTGAAACTAGTGCAGAGATGCCGCGCATCGTTTCAGACGAGCTTTTCAATCAAGTGGCGGTTATGCTTGAAAAAAAGCGCCTGCTCGCGCTAAGGCTAAGGCAGAATACTTATTAACGACAAAGCTGTTTTGTGGACATTGTAAAGATATGATGACAGGTGAAAGTGGTACGTCAAAAACAGGGAAGGTATACCATTATTATAAGTGTACTAACGCAAGGAAGAAGAAATGTTCTAAAAAGACTGTCCAGAAGGACAATATTCAAAATCTAGTTGTCAATCTGTGTAGGGGCTATTGAATGATGCACACATTGATAAAATCGCAAAAGAAGTAATTGCCCTGTGTGAACGGGAAAAGGACGGTTCCGACCTAAAACGATTGAGTAAGCTGCTTAAAGATGTTGAGCGTAAAAAGGTCGATATGATTAATGCTATTGCAGAATGTGACATTGATTCGGTTCGTAAGTCCTTATATGAACATCTTCGTAATCTTGATAATGAAAGGGGAAATTTAGAGGCGCAAATTGCGATTGAGCAACTTTCGCAAGTAACTTTAACTGAACCAGAAATCAAGTTTTTTTAACGCAACTTAAAAAAGGTAACATTAATGAAGAAAAGTATCGTGCCACACTAATTAATGTATTCGTCAACTCAATCTATTTGTACGATGATAAGATCACATTAATATTTAATTCCAGCGATAATCCAGTTACAGTAGAGAAAGGGCTAATTGATGAAATTGAAGCTAGTAATAAGGATTTCGAGAGTTCGTATTTCGCTCATGATGCTCCACCATGTAAATCCACAACCGCATGAGGTTGTGGATTTTTGCTGTTAACTGCAATATAGTTCATTAAACTTAAGGCCTAAAACCTCTAGTGATTGACTAGGTAAATATCCCCACCTATACTTATCATATAGTAATTATAGCCTGAAATATCTAAATACAGTTTTATATCTATAAGGAGGGTCATCATGGGATTTCTAAAAGGCTTAGGAAACTTTGCAGGAGAGGTTGTTGGTGGGGTCCTGGGTGGAACAGTAAGGGTGGTTGGTGAAGTTACAGGAAGCAATTTTATTAAAGAGATTGGCGATGGTGTAGAACACGCGACAAAGTTTGCAGGGAAGACAGCGGGGGAGCTAGCCAGCGGCACATGGGATGTAGCTGCGGGTATCATCAAGCAGGATGAAGGAAAGCTGGAGGAGGGCTTCAGTGATATTGGAGGTGCCGTATCGTCGACAGCGAAAGGCGTAGGGCATATGGTCGTTAATGTTGTGGAAAACGGTGTATCTGTGGTGAAGGGGATCGGTAATAGTGATACAGAACTTCTGAAATCGGGCGCAAAGGGGCTAATTTACACAGCTGCGGTAGGTGTAATTGCAGTAGGGGTTATAGATGCTGTGGATGGGGCAGATGTGGCGTATGCGGATGCAGATGCAACGGCGGCAGAAGGAGCATCCCAAACAACTGAAACTGGTATACATCATGTAGAACCTCATTATGTAGAAGGATATTATCGTGAAGATGGTACATATGTAGAGGGCTATTATCGTGATGGCGCAGACGGAGATGGATATTTGCGCAGCAATCCAGATGGAGACCCGACTAATAATCTTAATAAGTAATGATCAACACATTACGACGAATAGTGGTTTTGCACAGCCACGGCTCGCCTCCAACATCATTAAAACCATCCGCATGAGGATGGTTTTTTTTGCGTCTGGAAAAGGTGAATCCCAATAAGTTCGAAGAGGACATGGGAGTACCCATATGCAGGGGAGAAGTAATTACGCATCCGTGGATAACTGCATTGCAGATGAAGCTAGAACTGACATCCAGATTCATTCATAAATTCAGTGAATCTATCCCAGATATGATTCCGTACCGTACTGCTTGTAAACACATACGAAAAAACTCCATTCCTAGTGGAACGGAGTTTTTTCTCGAGTTTATTTAGAAACATGTAAATGTTTGAATCGACTGCAAACTCAATCCAGTATACATCCAAAACCTTCCGTTCCACTGAAACCCAGCAACCGAGTTACGCCCTACGAAAACCGGGTAAAACCAGAATTGATTTCCATTCATGAGCCATACGTACGTATTCCGAAATAAACAACGAACAATCGCTCCGGGGTCGACAGCAAAGGGAGAAACCGCCGGTTGCTGAGGAATGAATCCCGGAGGAGGTGAGCTCGGTCCCATTTGCCCCTGCTGTCCTTGCTGTCCCATTTGTCCAGGAAATCCAGGGAAACCTGGAAATCCAGGAGGGCCTTGAGGAGGTAAAAATGGCATGATCTTGTCACTCCTTAATTGATGGGCTAAAACATTGTATGTAGGAGCGGAGATAAGTGAATGGGCGTATTTAATATTTTCTATCGTTTTTTAATAACAAGATGTTGCACATATTCTTGGTGCACCTATTTCTGGTCTGCTGAGTCAGCCGATTGAAATAGGTGTTTTTTGCTGTTTTCAAGACTGTTTATTTTTTCTCGATCAATTTGATAACAATATCTTTATTAATAACATTCATATTTACTACAACTTAACTTAATTTTGATATTTGGATAACATATTATGACTATTCTATAGTCGATAGTAAATTAATCCAAGTGAAGAAAAGGGGAATAACAAGCATGCAGGATTTATTTTCTCGATTGAAGAAAAGGACAGTTACAATATTGGCTATTGTATTAGTGTTTGGTAATGTTCTTGCAAGCGTAGGTACCCCATTGGTTCAGGCAGCAGAAGTAATCGATCATATTGTTATTTCACAAGTATACGGAGGTGGCGGAAACTCTGGCGCCCAGTATAAGAATGACTTTATTGAGCTATATAATCCTACAGATGAAACGGTAAATGTTCAAAACTGGAAGGTGGAATATGCAAGTAGTGCAGGCACATTCAACGGTACTAATGTAACAGTGCTGAATGGAACTATGGCACCTCAAAGTTATTATTTGGTACAAGAAGCAGCTGGAAAAGATGGAACTTTGGAATTACCAACTCCTGATGCTATTGGAACAATAGGAATGAGTGGAACTGCTGGAAAAGTTAAATTGGAAGATACAACTGGCAATACCATTGATTTGGTTGGATTCGGAGCTGCTAATCAGTCAGAAACTTCTCCGGTTCCTGTGTTATCCAATACAACAGCTGCAATTCGAAACCCAGCTGCTGAAGCTCCGGCTAATAGTCGTGGACAAGATACTGATAATAATCTGTTAGATTTCACTGTAACGAAACCTGATCCGCGTAATAGTCAATATAATGAATTGGCTATTCGTGATGTAACAGCATCACATGGATCGAACGCTTGGCCTGAAGGTACTGAAATATCACTTAGCACAGAAACTGAAAATGCTGTGGTTTATGTATCTGTAAATGGCCTAGGTGAAGATAATAACTTCGTAGAGTATATTGGCCCAATAGAAATAACTGAACCAACTACTATTAAGGCATATGCTGAAGCAGACGGCTATGCAGATAGTCAAGCTTCTACTTTCGAATATGATCTTTTGGAACAAAGTGATATAGCGACAGCTCGTCTGGCTCCGGTAGGTCAGAATGTTATGACTTCTGGAATTGTAACTCATATTGATGGACCAGAAATATATATACAGGATGAAACAGCAGGAATAGTGCTTTATGGCTTTAATTCATTCGCTAACGTTGGTGATCGCGTTGAAGTTAGTGGCTACATGGAGATCTATAGTAATCTACAAGAAATTAAACCTCTAGAAGGACTACAATATCAAGTTGTAGAGGAAAATGTAACAATACCACAACCTCTACTGATAACTGGAAATGATTTATCATTAGCAAATGGTGAAGCATATGAAGCAGAACTTGTTACATTAGAAAATGTAACTATTGAAAGTGTGGTAGGTAGTAAGGTTACAGCAAGTCAAGGTGGAACTAATTTTATTATTTATTCAACGATCCCTACATTAAAAGCAGGTGCAACATTTGCAAAAATTACTGGAGTTATTAAACAATACAGTTCAGATTATCAATTTATCCCACTTAGTGCTGAAGCATTAGTTGAAGATTTGTTCTCAGTTATTGCAAATCCAGGCGCAGGACAAATTATAATTGGAAGTAGTGTTACACTTTCAACTCCAACAAGTGATTCAGTTATTTACTTTACGACAGATGGTTCTACTCCTACTGAAATCAGTACAATTTATGTTGAACCAATCCAGATAAGTGCAGATACGACAATTAAAGCTATTGTAGTATCAAACGAAGTTACAAGTGATGTGTATACATTTGAATATACAGCTACGGAAAAGCCCCGTATTCATCATATTCAAGGTGAATCTCATACTACACCGTTTGTAGGACAGACGGTAGATGGGGTAGAAGGAATTGTTACTCAATACGGTTATACATTTGCTAATGGTGCGTACAAAGGATTCTTTATGCAAGATGCAGAACCGGATGCTAATGTGAATACTTCAGAAGGAATTTTTGTATATAGCACGAGTGAGTCATTGAAACCAGCTATTGGTGATCTGGTCTCAGTAACTGGCTCTGTGTCGGAATATAACGAAGGTAGTTCAAGTAATTTAACATCAACACAAATTACGATGACAAGTCGAGTAATTGTATCTTCAAACAACATATTACCTGACCCAGTATTGCTTGGAGAAGATGGAACAGTTATTCCTTCATCCATCATCGACAATGATGAAATTCCTATGACTGAGTTTCAACCTGAAGAGGATGCAATTGATTTCTATGAATCATTAGAAGGTATGCTTGTTGAGCTTCCTAATCCAACAATTATTAGTCCATATTGGACAAGTGGTTCAGGAAATTCAATGGTATATAATATCCCAACAAGGATTCAAAATGATGCTACTGATGTAATATCTCCTGCAGGGGGGTTAGTACTGAAGGAAGATGATAATTTGAATCCTCAGCGCCTATTAATTGCTTATGGTAATCCTGGAAAAGAAGTAAGTACAGGAGATTCATTTGCAAGTAATATTACAGGTGTAATCGGATATAACAACGGAAACTTTAAAGTGATTCCTGCATGGAATAGTTTACCTGCAATTAATGAAGGTGCTTTCCGACGTGAAACAACGACGATTGAGCCAGATGAAGATCAATTATTGATTGCTGCTTACAATATTGAAAACTACTATCCTGGAGTAGGTGCAGATAAAACCGGGAGATTAGCGGAATCTATTGTATCTAACATGAAAACACCTGATATTATCAGTGTTGTAGAAATGCAAGATGGTAATGGTCAAACAAATAATGCTGTTGTTGAAGCAGATGCAACTGCTCTAATTCAAGCAATTGTTACTGCTGGTGGTCCAGAGTATTCATATGTAGATATTGCTCCAGAAAACAATATGGATGGTGGTGCGCCAGGAGGTAACATTCGAGTTGGTTTCTTGTATAATCCTGAACGTGTAACATTATCAGCAAGTGAAAATAATGTTAAAGGTTCGGCTGCAGAAGCAGTTAGCTATGTGGAAGCAAGTGATCAATTAACGTATAATCCTGGACGTATTGAACCAACTAATTCTGTATTTAGTAGTTCACGTAAGCCACTTGCTGCACAATTTGAGTTCAAAAGTGAGAAAGTAATTGTTATTAACAATCATTTCAACTCGAAATCAGGGGATACTGGTCCTTTCAGTGTAACTCAACCAGCGGTTAAATCTAGTGAAGCACAACGTCATCAAATTGCAACAGTGGTAAATGATTTTGTGAAAGATATTAAAACGAAAAACGCAGCTGCTAATATCGTAGTGGTTGGAGATTTGAATGATTTCCAATTTACTAAAACTGCTCAACTGCTTAAAGGAAATGAACTTGATAATTTGATTGATGAGCTTCCTCTAAATGAGCGTTATACGTACACATATGATGGAAACTCACAAGTACTTGACCATATTCTGGTAAGCAAAAACCTAACTCGTCATGCACAGGTAGATGTTGTACACTTGAATGCTGATTTTTCTCCAACGGATGGACGTGTATCTGATCATGATCCAGTTGTAGCACAAATTGATCTAGGTCAATCACTGTCAGACTCAGATTTTGAACTAACCATTCTGCATACAAATGATACGCATGCAAACCTTGATACAACAAATTCACCGAATAATATCTTGCGTCGTGTGACAGCTATTAAAGAAGAAAAGGCTCAAGCAGTTAACCCAATTTTACTTGATGCAGGAGATGTATTCTCAGGTACATTGTATTTCAATAAATATTTAGGTCAAGCTGATTTAGAATTCATGAATTTAGTAGGCTACGATGCCATGACATTCGGTAATCATGAATTTGATAAAAACTCCGGGATATTAGCAGATTTTATCGATAATGCAAGCTTTACGTTCGTATCATCAAATGTGAATTTTACAAATGATGAAATTCTAAGCAAATACTTCGTAAATGAAATTGGTAGCCCAGCACAAGATAAAAAAATCTATCCTGCCATCATTAAAGAAATAGATGGTGAGCAAGTAGGTATTATTGGTCTAACAACTGAAGATACAGCAAACATTGCTTCACCAGGGGATGTAACATTTGATGATGCCGTAGAAAAAGCAAAAGCAGCAGTAGCGATGCTAGAAGATCAGCATATTAACAAAATTATCGTCCTTTCTCATTTAGGCTATGATGCAGACCTTGAGCTTGCAAAAGAGGTTGAAGGTGTCGATGTTATCGTTGGTGGACACAGTCATACGAAGCTAGATGTGCCAGTAGTCGATAATACAAATCCAACAGCACCGAAGCTAATTGTTCAAACAGGAGAAAAAGGACAATTTTTAGGTAAACTGAAAGTAGCATTTGATGAAAATGGTGTTCTTACACAATGGGATGGCGAGTTAGTATCCATTGATGCAAAAGACGGAGCTAACTATGTGTATGCGGAAGATCTAGAAGCGAAGGAAATACTTGAAACGAAGTACAAACCAGGTATTCAATCGTTAATGAATGAAGTCGTTGGTTCTACAGATGTTGTATTGAATGGTGAACGTGCATATGTACGTTCACAAGAAACGAATCTGGGTAATCTAATTGCCGATGGCATGTTGTATGCTGCAAAAGCGGCAGGAACGAACGCTGTCATTGGTTTACAAAATGGCGGAGGGATTCGGGATTCCATTAATGCTGGAGATATTACACAAGGTGAAGTATTAACCGTGCTTCCATTCAATAATGATCTCGTAACGATTATGTTAACAGGTCAAGAAATTTTAGATGCATTGGAAAATGGTGTGTCTACGATTACAACAACAAAAGATGGAAGATTCCCGCATATTGCTGGCATGAGATTTGATTATGATTCAACAAAACCAGTAAATGAGCGTGTCGTGCGTGTTCAAGTGAAAGATGGAGCTAACTATGTACCACTAGACTTAACTGCTAGTTATGAAGTAGCGACAAATGCCTTTACAGCACAAGGTGGAGACTTCTATGCATCATTAGAAAAAGCATACAAAGAAGGAAGAGTGAACCTGCTATACTTGCCAGACTATGATGTATTTACGAAGTATATTCAAGAAGTAGGCAATATTACAGCTGAGACTTCTGCTGTAGAAGGTAGAATTGTAGATTTACAGGGTAGTCCGTTACCTTCAGATACTGATTTTGAACTAACCATTCTGCATACAAATGATACGCATGCAAACCTTGATACAACAAATTCACCGAATAATATATTGCGTCGTGTGACAGCTATTAAAGAAGAAAAGTCTCAAGCAGTTAACCCAATTTTACTTGATGCAGGAGATGTATTCTCAGGTACATTGTATTTCAATAAATATTTAGGTCAAGCTGATTTAGAATTTATGAATTTAGTAGGCTACGATGCCATGACATTCGGTAATCATGAATTTGATAAAAACTCCGGGATATTAGCAGATTTTATCGATAATGCAAGCTTTACGTTCGTATCATCAAATGTGAATTTTACAAATGATGAAATTCTAAGCAAATACTTCGTAAATGAAATTGGTAGCCCAGCACAAGATAAAAAAATCTATCCTGCCATCATTAAAGAAATAGATGGTGAGCAAGTAGGTATTATCGGTTTAACAACTGAAGATACAGCAAACATTGCTTCACCAGGGGATGTAACATTTGATGATGCCGTAGAAAAAGCAAAAGCAGCAGTAGCGATGCTAGAAGATCAGCATATTAACAAAATTATCGTCCTTTCTCATTTAGGCTATGATGCAGACCTTGAGCTTGCAAAAGAAGTGGAAGGTGTCGATGTTATCGTTGGTGGACACAGTCATACTAAGCTAGATGTGCCAGTAGTCGATAATACAGATCCAGCAGCACCGAAGCTAATTGTTCAAACAGGAGAAAAAGGACAATTCTTAGGTAAACTGAACGTGAAGTTTGACGAGAATGGCGTTCTGTCACAATGGAATGGCGAGTTAGTATCTATCGATGCAAAAGATGGAAACAATAACTATGTGTATGCAGAAAATGAAGAAGCGAAAGAAATACTTGAAACAAAATACAAACCAGGTATTCAATCATTAATGAATGAAGTAGTTGGATATACGGATGTCGTATTGAATGGTGTACGTGCAGATGTACGTTCACAAGAAACGAACCTAGGTAATCTAATTACCGATGGCATGTTGTATGCTGCAAAAGCGGCAGGAACGAATGCTGTTATTGCTCTACAAAATGGTGGAGGAATTCGAGAATCAATTAATGTGGGAGATATTACACAAGGTGAAGTATTAACGGTGCTTCCATTCAATAACGATCTCGTAACGATTATGTTAACGGGTCAAGAAATATTAGATGCATTGGAAAATAGTGTATCTACAATTACAACAACAAAAGACGGAAGATTCCCACATATTTCTGGTATGAGATTTGATTATGATTCAACAAAACCAGTAAATCAACGTGTAGTACGTGTTCAAGTGAAAGATGGAGCGAACTATGTACCACTAGATTTAACTGCTAGTTATGAGGTAGCAACAAATGCCTTTACAGCACAAGGTGGAGACTTCTATGCATCATTAGAAAAAGCATACAAAGAAGGAAGAGTGAACCTGCTATACTTGCCAGACTATGATGTATTTACGAAGTATATAGAAGAAGTAGGCAATATTACAGCTGAGACTTCTGCTGTAGAAGGTAGAATTGTAGATTTACAGGGTAGTCCGTTACCGACACCAACGCCAACACCGTCGCAAAAACCAACTAACCCAACGCCTACAGTAACACCAACAGAAACACCGACACCAACAGAAACACCAAAACCAATAGAAACACGGATACCAACAAGCCCGGCTAACCCACCAACGGATCATAAAGTTGTATTTAAGGATCTTACATCTCACTGGGCAGCTGATTCCATTCAACGTGCAACTAATGCAGGTATTATTAATGGATATCAAGACGGTACATTCCGTCCAGATAATACTGCGACACGAGCAGAATTTATAACGATGATTGGAAGAACACTAGGGTTATCGACTACAGTGAATGGTGAATTTGATTTCGCGGATGCAGATCAAGTACCAACTTGGGCAAGATCATTCTTTGCTCAATTGATTCAAGGTGGAGTAATTAATGGTTATGGTGACAATACATTACGTCCAACTAATCAAATTACTCGTACAGAAATGGCAGTAATAATGGTTCGTGCATTAGGAATTAGCGTTGATGAAAATGCTACATCATCGTTTAATGATAATGACCAAATATCGGCATGGGCTATACCTTACATTGCAGCTGCTAAAAAAGCAGGCTTAATTAATGGAATAAGTGGTGATCGCTTTGGACCAAACTTTAATGCAACAAGAGCAGAAGTGGCAACGTTAATGCTTTCTGCACTAAAATATATGGAGAATCAACCGAAGTAAATATTCAATAACCATGTAATACTCACAAATGCGTATTCATTCACTTCTTTAGTGAGTGGATACGCATTTTTGTTTAAGAACTAGATGATTATCCCGTCCGCATGAGTTCGGGGTTTTTGTTATGTCTTGAACTTTAACTCTTCTTCACCGAGTTTCCTATAGGTGTCTTTCAAAAATAAGTAATTATTTAATTGTTTATAAAATGTAATTAGAGTTACAGACTGATCACCATAAATTAATATATACTAGTAGTCGATAACATAATAATTTGTTGAGTTGCATTTCAAGCATTTGCCTTACATTGAACCAGCGAGGGGTATGCGCTCAAGCTCATTACATACTCTGGAATAAAAACACGGTTTTGAATAGCTATTTGGTCATTTTAGAAGTTGATCACGAAACGATTACGTTTTCTAGTAACAATGATCCTCTATACGAAAGGAATGAAAAACGGTGATAAGATTAAGTAGAAAATTAGCAATTATGGTTGTGGTTATTATTTTAACAACTGGTATAATACCGGGAAATTTCAACATAGGCATTGGAGGCATATCGACCGTTACAGCTGCTGTAAACATCTCTAGTCAAGATGGAATTGGATATAGCGGCCCCATTTTTGGAAATGAAGTGGTAGGTACTACTTTTACTGGGTACCAGTCTTGGCCAAGCGGCTTAACAAAAGGATCTTCTGCCTTTGTTGGTGGCGTCTATGACGGTACTAGTATATGGATGATACCTTTTAATGCTAACGAATTAGTCAAGGTTAATCCATCTACAGGAGAAATGACTGGATACAGTAATTGGCCAGAAGGCTTCACTAAAGGTAGTAATGCTTTTGCTGGAGGCGTGTATGATGGTACTAACATATGGCTAATTCCATATAGTGCAAATCAGATTATTAAAGTTAACGCTGCTACAGGAGAAATGACGGGTTATAGCAGTTGGCCAGATGGATTGAGAGGAAGCGATCAATTTATTGGAGGTGCTTTCGACGGTACCAACATATGGCTTGCCCCCTATTCTGGCAGTCGCTTAGTAAAGGTTGATACAACGACTGGAGCAATGACTAGTTACAATAGTTGGCCAAGCGGAACGATCCTTGGTAGTTATCCATTTTATGGTTCGATATTTGATGGTACTAGTATTTGGCTCATTCCGAATAATGCAGATCGACTAATTAAGGTTGATCCCCAAACAGGTGAAATGACGGGGTACAACAATTGGCCTAGCGGGTTTACCAAAAGTGCAGATGCATTTTGGGGAGGTGTCTTCGATGGAACCAATATATGGATGATACCTCATAATGCTACTCATCTAGTTAAATTTGATACGGTAATTGGAGATATGACCGGATACAACGGATGGCCTAGTGGCTTTAGAAAAGGGAGCAGTAGTTTCACTGGCGGCGTGTATGATGGTACTAGTATATGGCTCATTCCAAGTAATGCCGATCGACTAATCAAGGTTGATCCGGCAACCGGTGAAATGGCGGGATACAACAATTGGCCTAATGGTTTTACAAAAGGTGGAAGTGCGTTCCTTGGCGGCGTGTATGATGGGGAAAATGTTTGGATGATTCCGTTTATGGCTGACCGTCTGATGAAGTTTGGAAATAGTACCGAATTGAGTGGACTTACGCTGAGTAGCAGTACATTATCACCAACATTTAGTTCGGAAACAACAAGCTACACGGCAAGCGTCGATAATGATGTGACGAACATAAATGTAACGCCAACGACTGCGGATGTCGGAGCAGAGGTGACGGTGAATGGTTCGTCTGTAGCGAGCGGAAACGCGGAAACAATAGAGCTAAACGTCGGGGAAAATACAGTAACGGTAATGGTTACATCTGGTAACGTTGATACGCAAACGTATACCGTTACGGTGACGCGTGCTATAACAAACAGCACAATCTCGCCAAGCATAGCGAGCTTCGATAAGAAAGCCTCAGCATCAGGATATGCAGACATTACCATACAACTAGGTCTATTAGGCAACACGTTCCAAGGTATCGAATTAGAAGGAACACTAATTTCAGCAAGTGCCTATGACGTGAACGGAGCGGGTAATGAGGTCACGCTGAAGAAGGAATACTTAGCGACACTAGGCACAGGAGCACATAGTCTTGTCTTCAAGTTCAGTGCGGGAAATGATGCAACGCTAACATTAACGGTAAGCGACAGCACGCCGTCAAACAGTACAATTACACCAAGCACAGCGAGCTTTGATAAGAAAGCCTCAGCAACAGGTTATGCTGATATTACAGTGCAACTAGGTTTGCTAGGTAACACGTTCCAAGACATCGAAGTAGGAGGAACGCCAATATCAGCCTCTGCCTATGACGTGAACGTAGCTGGCGATGAGATCACGCTGAAGAAGGAATACCTCGTGACACTAGGCACAGGAGCACATGACCTTGTCTTCAAGTTCAGTGCGGGAAATGATGCAACGCTAACATTAACGGTAAGCGACAGCACGCCGTCAAACAGTACAATTACACCAAGCAAAGCGAGCTTTGATAAGAAAGCCTCAGCAACAGGTTATGCTGATATTACAGTGCAACTAGGTTTGCTAGGTAACACGCTCCAAGGTATCGAAATTTCTGGTACACCAGTTGCAGCAAGTGCCTATGACGTGAACGGAGCAGGTAATGAGGTCACGATAAAGAAGGAATACTTAGCGACACTAGGCATAGGAGCACATGACCTTGTCTTCAAGTTCAGTGCGGGAAATGATGCAACACTAACATTAACGGTAAGCGACAGCACGCCGTCAAACAGTACAATTACGCCAAGCACAACGGGCTTCGATAAGTATGCCTCAGTAGCAGGTTATGCTGATATTACAGTGCAACTAGGTTTGCTAGGTAACACGTTCCAAGACATCGAATTAGGAGGAACGCCAATTTCAGCAAGTGCCTATGACGTGAACGGAGCGGGTAATGAGGTCACGCTAAAGAAGGAATACTTAGCGACACTAGGCATAGGAGCACATGACCTTGTCTTCAAGTTCAGTGCGGGAAATGATGCAACGCTAACATTAACGGTAAGCGACAGCACGCCGTCAAACAGTACAATTACGCCAAGCACAACGGGCTTCGATAAGTATGCCTCAGCAGCAGGTTATGCTGATATTACAGTGCAACTAGGTTTGCTAGGTAACACGCTCCAGGATATCGAATTAGGAGGAACGCCAATTTCAGCAACTGCCTATGACGTGAATGGAGCGGGTAATGAGGTCACGCTGAAGAAGGAATACCTCGCGACATTAGGCACAGGAGCACATGACCTTGTCTTCAAGTTCAGTGCGGGAAATGATGCAACGCTAACATTAACGGTAAGCGACAGCACGCCGTCAAACAGTACAATTACACCAAGCACAGCGAGCTTTGATAAGAAAGCCTCAGCAACAGGTTATGCTGATATTACAGTGCAACTAGGTTTGCTAGGTAACACGCTCCAAGACATCGAATTAGGAGGAACGCCAATTTCAGCCTCTGCCTATGACGTGAACGGAGCGGGTAATGAGGTCACGCTGAAGAAGGAATACTTAGCGACACTAGGCACAGGAGCACATAGTCTTGTCTTCAAGTTCAGTGCGGGAAATGATGCAACGCTAACATTAACGGTAAGCGACAGCACGCCGTCAAACAGTACAATCTCGCCAAGCACAGCGAGCTTTGATAAGAAAGCCTCAGCAACAGGTTATGCTGATATTACAGTGCAACTAGGTTTGCTAGGTAACACGCTCAAAGACATCGAATTAGGAGGAACGCCAATTTCAGCAAGTGCCTATGACGTGAACGGAGCGGGTAATGAGGTCACGCTGAAGAAGGAATACTTAGCGACACTAGGCACAGGAGCACATAGTCTTGTCTTCAAGTTCAGTGCGGGAAATGATGCAACGCTAACATTAACGGTAAGCGACAGCACGCCGTCAAACAGTACAATTACACCAAGCACAGCGAGCTTTGATAAGAAAGCCTCAGCAACAGGTTATGCTGATATTACAGTGCAACTAGGTTTGCTAGGTAACACGTTCCAAGACATCGAATTAGGAGGAACGCCAATATCAGCCTCTGCCTATGACGTGAACGTAGCTGGCGATGAGATCACGCTGAAGAAGGAATACCTCGTGACACTAGGCACAGGAGCACATGACCTTGTCTTCAAGTTCAGTGCGGGAAATGATGCAACGCTAACATTAACGGTAAGCGACAGCACGCCGTCAAACAGTACAATCTCGCCAAGCACAGCGAGCTTTGATAAGAAAGCCTCAGCAACAGGTTATGCTGATATTACAGTGCAACTAGGTTTGCTAGGTAACACGCTCCAAGACATCGAATTAGGAGGAACGCCAATTTCAGCAAGTGCCTATGACGTGAACGGAGCGGGTAATGAGGTCACGCTGAAGAAGGAATACTTAGCGACACTAGGCACAGGAGCACATAGTCTTGTCTTCAAGTTCAGTGCGGGAAATGATGCAACGCTAACATTAACGGTAAGCGACAGCACGCCGTCAAACAGTACAATTACACCAAGCACAGCGAGCTTTGATAAGAAAGCCTCAGCAACAGG
>NZ_JBXCIY010000035.1:0-15803 GCF_056786395.1 Paenibacillus sp. Y951
AGTCATTCGAAACTTTGTCACCAAACACACTAATTCCATCGAGACTAACTAACTCTAACTTAGAAGAATCTGAAACGCTTACAGGCGCTTGTTTTTCCTCACTTTTCATAGTTCCACATCCTGAAGTGATTAAAACAAAAATTAAAATTAAAGTAATTTTTCTCATCACAAAATCTCCCATTCTATATTTTTCCATATATAGTATGACGTTACTTTATAGGTATTAGTTGCGATTGGACTTACGTAGAAATTTAATATGATTGAACAAACTCAAATACCATATGACGTTGCGTTACGCAATATATTTAATGAGTTCTCCTGTGCTATACTAAAATTAACAATTTTCTCTATTAATTTTGGAGGTGTTAATTTGAAGTTCAAAATTACTCTCTTATTATGTGTATTACTTCTAACCGCATGTACGAACACCAATGCTCCATCTACTTCACCTACGCCAACTCCTACTGAATCCTCGTCTACTCTTCCAACTGTATCTGAAGAGCCTGTTGATGAAGTTGAGGAGCAAGAACCTGAGGAGAATATTCATTTATTCAGTCCCATTCCTGTATACAATGAATCAGAAGTTATCACAATAGAATTGGATAATCAACAACTGAATACAACGTTTTCTAAAGAGCGCGTCAGGCCATTTGGTTTTTATCTCCCTGATAGCATGGAAGTAATCCAATTTGAAGATGGTACGGAGTGGTCAATTATCGGTGAGTTTGGTACGATGAGCATTGATTTATACAATAATGATGTTGAAGAGTTCACTTTACAGAACGAAGACCTTATTCCTTATTATGAGTATGTAGCTTCTGAAACAAGTTACGATCATATGCGAGATTATTTTCTATTTGAACAAGATGAAAAGCAGTATCAAATTCGAGTTTCTTATTTCGAAAAAGAGAAGGAGAAATTTCTTCCTCTACTATTAAAAGTTATTGAAACGATAAGATACACAGGGGAAAGTTAAATGAATAATGAAGCACTCTTGAATGAGCTTAGAAATAATATTCAAACCCTTTATGACTGGACTTCGTTTCGTCTGTATGTGAACTAAAAGAGCTCTTCATTGGTCCGTGGCTAACCATATAAGCTCTTATACATTTTCGACTAACGATATAAGATCTTGTCCCGAGTAAAAGACAAGATCTTATATCGTTAAAATAAAAAAAACGCTGGGTGCGGATTGTTATCTATACAAGTTCTTGTCCTCCGACAATACTTCTCGGTTATTTCGATCTTGTATGAAACTCACCTTTTTACTGAAACCTCAATTGTTTCTCCAACATCCGTTATCTCCTTTGGAAGTCTTTCATCGTTTTCAGCTTTTCCCCAGAATGCTGTATGCTTTATTACACCAATCCTCCAGATATTTCCGGCTCGGCTCCTCAAGTCGTAATTTCCCTAATACAAGTAACAATTCTATATTTGTTAAATTATCCTGCCCGTTAGTCATGCATGCAGCGCAAGCGCCGCACCACAGATGATGAAAATAATGAACTTCTACTAACTGACCTACTTCTAAGTCCTCAAAAGACAAAAACTGTTTCTCCGTTTCATTTACCCACCGGAAGACTCGGGTATCTCTTTTTTTCGCAGCTAGTATGTTTACCTCGGTCTCTAGAGAATCTTCAAAGGATATATAGTAGTCTAGTTTCATACCTGCAATGATACTTTCGTCAGGTTTTGTACCATCAAGTTTTTCATTTTTAGTTAATCTGGTTTTCCACACTGAAACCGTATCATCTTCCATGTGTTTAACATCTTTATCTAATATAGTTTCGTACACAACAGACGGTGGAACAAGGGCTCCCTTTTTGCTCGGAGGTTGTGGGACAGTTGCATCCTGTTCTTTTTTTGAAGCTGCGAGTTCACTGTGACTATTAATCTCTTCGACTCCGGGGGATTGCCCTTTTGTGCCGGAAGTTCCTATATCTGCATTGTTATTTGACGTACAAACACTTAAATATAACACGACTATGATAACCAACATCTTTTTTAACACCCAAATTAACCCGCCCCTTTAGTTTGATAACAAATTTTTGATGCTCGTTAATATATTTATAAATATGTATTATTCCTAGTCAGCTTCTGCTTCCTGCTATAGCTACTCAACTTCTGTCGACTGTGTAGGCATCTCTACGTTTTTTAGAGAATTCTGCAAAATGCTCAGTGCTTCATTAGGTATGATAACATCCCCATTTGGTGAATAATGCTCTGGGAACGGCAGTGATAAAAATGAATCACCATTAAATACATCATAGTAATTCGTAATCATCGAATACATGTCTGAGTAATCCATATCTGTTTGCACATTGGCTGAAACAATATTTAATAGTTTAAGTACCTTAGTTATATTTTTCCAAGATATAATTTCATCGGCTAACGCTTTTACGACTTCCTGCTGTTGCTTGCCACGTTCAAAATCGCTAGCGAAATAGCGTGATCCACGGTCATCCTCTCGGAAACGGGCATACCCCAATGCATCCTCTCCGTTTAATATCTGTAGCCCTGGTTCTAGATAGAGGTTTGTTGGTTTGTATTTCATCGAACGCTTTATATCTATCTCTATACCACCGACCTCATCGACTAAGGATATTACCGTATTGAAATTGACTAACACCGTGTGATCGATTTCAACATCCAACAATTCCTCAACTTTATTACGAATATTGGCCATTGATCCACTCAGTACGGCTTTATCTAACTTATTCGATCCCAATTGAACGTTATTTCCCGTTAAAATCGATGGATCCTTCGCTGCTTTTTGCTGAGAAAGTGAATATCCTTCACTAAATAAGGAATTAATCTTGACAATCTTTCCACTTGTATTCTCGACCAACAAATCTCTTGGTATCGAAAGCAATTTAATAATCGACTCTTGGGGGATAATATGTAGCACCATAAGTGAATCAGTAAGTAGAGCATTATGATTTTCGCGAAAATCTAAGCCCATTACAAAAACATAGAAATCCTCATCTTCCTCTGATTGACCCGGACCAAGTACTGTATTGGTTTTCGGATCTATCTTAGAATCTATAATCGTATCTATTTCTGTATCTGGAATAATCATCTTATCTAAATTTGATTTAATTTGATAGGCAACAACGGTTGTAGAAACTATAATAACACTCATCACAACGAGCATTATCTGTATGATTAACTTTTTATTGCCCAAAACATTTCTTTTTTTTCTTACCTTTGTCATAATTGCGTCCTCTCTCTCAATAATTCTCAGCTCATCATCTTAATCAAAGACACATGCTCACTCTATCTCGCTCTAACGCATTCAAGGACTGTTTTGGAATTGGATCATTATCGGTCCGAATGAATGCTTTAAGGGTTTCGAAATCGATCTGACGTTGAACAGATATTTGCGTAAGATTGAGATAATGTCCTTCGCGCTGCAAGTTGTTCATTTATAGTGAGTCATTGGTGAATCGGTTTCACTACTATAAAGTTAAAATCAAAGTGCTCAAACATATTCATCATAAAAAACGGCTATAGCAGATTGCTCTTGTCGGTCGTAATCCTTAATTCAAATCAATTGCTTTGCCAGTAATAACACCGTATTCATCTCTGGAAAATTGAAGTGCCATGTAATTCCCTTCGCCCCCACTGATGCTAACGACATCGGATAAACCTGTTTGACCTTCCGCAAACAACATATCTGGGGATAGCTTAACGACCCGATCATTATACTCATAGTTGATTAGGCCATTATCATCATAAGTCACTTCTTTAATAGATTCGGGGATGACCGTTCCATCAGGTATTCTCTTCTTCAACTGTTCAATTTTTTTTACCAATTCAGCTTCCTCATTATCATTTGTTGTGTTGGCTGTTGGTTCTTTCAACTCCTGCAAATAAGCCTTAGCCTTGACAGGGTCTGCTTTGGATTTGTCCAGCGGAAGATCGAATACAACCGAGATTCCTTTAGTATCCGCTTTAGGGCTTATTACACCTGTCTCTTCGTTATAAGTAAACGTTTGGTTGTTAATGAAATTGTCACTACTGACAGCTAAATATACTCCTCTATCGGAAAATATCTCCACTCCATCGCATTCGATCAATCTGTACATAATTCCGTCTCGTACAATCTCGCTGTAATTGCCACTCATGCTCCAGATGTTTACCTGCCACGGATTCTGACCTTTAATGAGAGGCGAAACTAAGACCTGATCAATCCCGTATTCTGGGTCGCTTGTATCCGGCATTGGGCTGCCATCCACTCTAGCGATGGATACAACAGCATACGTTCTGTCGGGATTGACATCCTGAGCAGACCCGCCGAATTCGCTCAGTCCTGTCCCGGAGACGATGCCATGCAATGTAATGTTATAGTCGCCTGAAGCGATCGTTTGATTGATTTCGATGGCATCTTTGCTTTCAAAAGCCTCGGCTAAACTTCGATCTCCAAGATGTTCAGCAATCTCCTTGGGGCTGAAAAACTGCGTGACCGCGAAAGCCGTTATGGACATGACAAGTGTGAATATGGCAACCAACAACCCAATGGAAACCCGCTTTCTATTACCACGTTTTATTCGAGTTTTCTCCTTAAACCGATTTATAATAAGTTGATTCAATTCCTCCTCTGGTTCATTGCCCGAAGTAAGGGCTTGCTTGAGCAGACGGTCCCACTTTTCGGAATCACTCATAGGGTTTCAACCTCCAATATCTTTTTCAAAGCCTTCCGTGCCTTGAAAAGTCTGCTTTTGACTGTGCCCGGTGGAATCTTCAATGCTAGCGAAATCTCATCTACAGACATTTCTGCGGTATAATACATTAGTATTGGAATTTTCAGCTTATCATCCAGCTTGTCTGTAGCAGCTTGAATCATGCTACGGAGCTCATTGGACAATAAAGCTTTCTCAGGCGTTGTTTCTTCATCCGTACAACAAACCTTGTCCACAGCCTCATTAAGCCCATCTGTGGGCGCAATCTTCTGCCTCCAAGCAAATTTCCGGCGTTTGTTTTGGCATAATCGGATGGCAATAGAGATGAGAAACCCCTTTGGATTTTGATTCATATCCATTTTATGACGAACTTCCATCGCTTTAAGAAAAGTTTCTTGATAGAGATCATCCGTATCCGCCTTATTTCCCGCAAGCCTATAGCAGAAGCCGTATATCGCTTTACCATGCTGCTTTACTAGATCACTCAACTCTTCAATATCCAAGTAGCTACTCCTCTCCGAATGGCCATTCATCTATATATTGTAATAACATTGTAATTGGTTCACTAGATTATAGCATTTTATCTAGATTAGGATTAAATCCATACAAAACCCATCTAATTACATAAGTAGCAGGAGTATAATCAATCAGATCCGCCCGCCTCATTTCCTTCTTTATTAATTAATTTAAATGTTCGGTGAAAATAAAGTAATAGACTGGAGTCGTTGATTTAACGCGGTTTTTGAATATTGAAGAATCATCAGCTTTTTAGAAATAAGTTTTAGACTAATCCATTAAGAGAAACAGCGGCGAACCAAGACTTGAAAAATATAGTCTTAGACTGCCGCTGTTGTCATTCAACTAACGTTCCATGTTAGTTGAATTTTCTCTATATTTATTTTCTTGAATGTCTAATAATCTCACTTGCCACTTGTTGAGGCGGATGCGATAACATGGTATAGCCGTCGGATTTTACAGTCACTCTTTCGCCTATAGCAAAATCATTATAAAATTCAACATCCTTCACATGATACGCAGTTACATCTTCCGTGTCGTCATTATGTAAATAATCAGAAAGAGATTTACTTTTTGCTTCTTTCTCTGAGATGTTATGTACGACCATGATTGTATGAATGTCCTCCGTAATAAATTCCTTCCCCAAAATATAATCGCTCTTTTGCGATTCAGAACTACATCCAGCTATCAAGCTAAAGACAGCGATTAGCAACACATAACGAAATGTTACGCAATACTATATAATTAATGCAACAATGTTTTAATGAGATTCGTTATTAATTTTAAAGGAGGTAAATTATGAAATTCCGAAAATTTCTAATTGTAATATTTATTAGTATCTCGATCTCAGCTTGCTCTACAATAAATCATGAGGATAATCCTAAGAACTCGCCTGTTGTGGGATATAATGCGGATCATAATAATGAATTACCTACTTCACGTTCAGCAACCAATAACTTAAAAGACCTAAATTCAAATGAAACAAATGTAAAAGTAACAACAGAGGAAACAGATAGTCAATTACAAGAAAAACAAAAAAGACATGGGGAGTTAGATCTTAATAATATTCAAATTGTAGGTGTAGAAGGAGACCTGCTTAAAACTATACTCTCGCTGTTTGAATCTATGGGAGAAAATGATGATCAAGAACGATTAGCATTTGTTTATGATCCTGCATTTGACGAATTAAAAGATAGAGGACCCTACATATTAGCCGTGACTAAGTTAGAACGAGATGAAACACGCGTAACGGCTGTAACAGAAGAATATAGTCTTAATGAGATTGCGGATGAAGTTGCGATTGTAAAAATTTCAATTAAATCATTGGATAGTAATTTAGAAGAAACCATTGGAACAGGTGACTATATTTTTATTCACGTTGATCAACAGTGGAAACTTTACCGGATCCAATAATGTTATTACTCAGTTGTAAAAATCATAAGATACACGTAAAACTTTAAAAAGGACTGAACAGAAAAAAATATCAAATCAATTTTGGGAGTCTGCTTTTCCTAGAGTATAACTTTGGGTAAAGTTCCCCCTAAAATTACACATGGTTATTTCATTAGGCAACTAGTTGGGTATACATTCGGTATTTTACTGGACTTAAACCCAACTTAGTTGCCTTAATACGTTTGTGTTTATAGATGCGAGCAAAGAGAAGTCAACGGGATTAAACGTATGACCGTCCGACCAGCCAAGCTAAGCATACGAAATCCGTTGTAGTAGGAAATAATCGCGTGATCTATAAACCTAGATAGCAACTCGAATTTTTCACTGCGATTTTGCTCGAACGTGGAGTCATCGATTACAAATACAGATGTTCGATCTTTCGAAGTAAATGCCTGAACTTTTTCAATCGTAGAGGAGCTTAGCGATGATAAAAACCGACGCCTTGCGTAGTCACCGTGGTTGAGAAAGCGATAAACATGCCTGGTAATCCTTCATTCTTCTCGCTTTCCAGCAAGCTGAACCAGATATTGTGGTGAAATAAGGGTACAAATACGAGTTGAAATAAATACGAACAGGTATATCCAAACTTCTAAAAACCTGCAGTTCTCAAGCTATTATAAAATGTTTATTTCAAAAGCCTCGTAGATATTTCCACCAAATGTTGAACTCTTAAACTTTTTCCTTCTATTTTATTTCGATAATCAAGTTTATCTACGTTTTGAGAAACATAAGTGGTATAGACTTCTAATTGATCATTCCATTCATCGTTCGACCTATCCAATGTACTGTTAAATAATGATTAACCAACAACCCTTGAAAAATAAGGGCTATTGATTTGAAACCAAGCCAAATAATGTTGCAGATACTTTGTCGCTACACCATTAAAGCGATTTATCCATCGTTTCAGTCGGCTATGATAGTTGTTTAAATTCTGAATGTGGTAAATGCCCGCCAATTGCTTTATCCAATTTAAATGTGTCTATTGTCATGAATTGTAGTCTTTTAAATTGTTTTTTAACATGGTTTAATCAAGTGGTTTGATTCTCTTTTAACATTGTGTCTTATTCACGTATGAAGTAATTCAAGTCTTTCAACTCATAATAAGCATCACTAAGCCATGGATGAATAACTCTAAGGTTATCTCTCTGTTTCCACAAAAAATTAATATATTCAAATGCTGCATGATTCAAAGAATGATCTAGTTGTTGCGTAATCTGATGTAAATATGGTGGTTCACCAGTTTGATCCCATTCAATCTTATCTGCAACAAACAAAACCTTGTCTAATAAAGTCGAATTCTTCTTTAACGTCGTATGACAGCCAACTGCACCAAGAATTTCCTCATCTTTAACATTAAATAAATCTTTAGCCATTTCTTTCGATATCTTCTGATGAATTATCATTGGAAAAGTCTCTTCTTCAGGCAATACTTCAATACCTAGATCATGAGAGACTTGAATTCTTACGTTGTTAGAATAAACCGCACTTATATCATGTAAATATCCAGCGATTTCAGCTGAGTCCTTATTAGCATTATATCTTTCAGCTATCATTCTTGCTTTTTTCCCTACACTGACACTATGTTCCGCAGTTTTGGGGCAACTATTGTTCACTAAAAAGTTATATATGTCATCTCTGAGATTTCCCGACAATTTTTTATAATAAGGTCATTATATACTGATTTCATGAACTCCTCCCTAATAACGTATTTACCATACCGTAAGAATTTCCGATAACGTTCAGGTATTCACGAACTTGCGCAGCAAGTTGTCACACGAATTTACTACTCTGTCATAAGAATCATAGTGACCAAGGCGCAGCCGCTGCTTAAATACTGTATTATAGGATGTCAGCGTCTACTTGAAATACTTTCACATTGTAACTATCGTTACTCGTTAGTTAAGATCCTTCATGGAACACTCGAACACATGAAAACAGGTTCCCTCCCCATAACCATCCTTCACTTCATGCAAATGAATATTTTGAAAACCATTTGTTTTAAGTATATTTTCAAACTCTTTAATATCATAAAGACGAAGAGGAAAATCCATAATCTCTGTTTTTTCGATTTTGTTCTCTTTAACTAACTGATACTTCAACTTCGTGACGAGTACGGATTGATCTTTGTGATATTGTACTCTTTTGTATATAACAATCAACTCATTGTTAATATATTTTTTTTCCGATACAATCCATTCTGAAATCTCTTCAATATCATTACTCTTTAACATTATAGTCAATAGAAGCCTCCCATGAACCTTCAGGACGGATTTCATATTGGCTAGGCTTTTATTAACTAGTTCACTTGGCAAAAGTGAGAAAGATCCAAACGGAATAATAATCAAATCGTATTTATTGTAGCTAACGAAATCTTCGATCTTTTGATAATACACATGAGGCTTCAAATTTAATCTATCGCTTTTCTCTCTACACACCTTAAGCATATCTTCTGATATATCGAATCCTTCAATTTTTATTTCATGTTGCATAAAGGGTATCAGCATTCTTCCATTTCCACACATTGGCTCAAGTACTCTAATATCTTTTTTGTCAGCAAAAGAAAGGTAAAAATCAAGTTCCTTACCTTCTGCTAATGATTTATCACTTTCATACATTTTCGTGCAAAGTTCTCCATAGTAGCTTATCACTGGTTATCCTCCTTGATATTTTTATTAAGTCCAACTTTACATACCCTCTATGAATATTTTTATTAACATTTCCGTTTTTATGCTGGTTTCATATAACGTTCTTGTATTCATGAACTTCCGGAGGAAGTTGTCACTGAATTTACTCCTCTGCGAAAAGCATCACAATGACCAAGGCGGAGCCGTCGCGTGAATACGGTGTTATCGGATGTTGCCACTTCATTGATTTAACTTATATTACCAAGTTTTTTATGTCTTCCAATTCAATTACTTTTTCTTGATATCTTTTAATCTTCAACTCAAATTCACTTCTATTTTTTTCAAAATCATTCGTCCACTTATACATCATCTTTAACATAGTAATATCAGGTTTATAATGAGACTTTTCTATTCCTATTTTTTGTTTAATAAATCTAGTGAAAATCCTAATTTTTTGCTTCCACAATGGAGGATCAACAAATATAATTACTTCTGCCATATCATACAAGCATTTGTACGACTCCCTATCTGTGCCTTCAAATATCCATGAACCTTTTTTATCAATTTCCTTAATAACTTCAACCTGTTCTTCTGCAGAACGTTTTTTCCTACCTTCTTTTGTATCGTTATGGACAATACAATCAAGTTCATACCAGGATATGTTTAAGCTTTTAGATAATTGTTTTGCCTATGTTGTTTTCCCACTTGCAACGATTCCAATAATAAAGATTTTCTTCATTGAATACTCACCTACAATAATTGTTTGTTGGCAATTTCCGATAACGTTCATATCTTCACGACGGACGCCCACCTTAGATAGCTCTTATCTTAGCTGGGCGTCTATGTTGGTGAGCTACTTCTTCGTTATCTATCATCTTCAACCAAGGGCGAACGCCCGCAGCGTGAATATGGTGTTATGCGATGCCGTGTCTTCATTGTGATACTGAATATCTCTATTCCAATTTTTTTTTAAGCTTTCATCAGATAGAATAAATAGTATAGACAAGTCATTTATGGATTTAATCTCTACTATTTTTTCATTTATTGGATTATTCTCTGTTCCAGTTACATGGATTTTACCTCTGTTACTTTGATCAGTTGGTTCGTAAATAAATGAAATCTCATAATCGGAATAACCCTTTCGATATACATAAGAATACATATAGTCTTTACCTTCGCTACCATCTTGAAAAGTAAAATATTGTCCTTCTACTCCTGTCAAAATAGCATTATCTAACCATTTTTTTACTTTATCAGATTGTTCTGACCCTACTTCGTACAACTTATATTCGATTATTGCATTCATACTATCTTCTAAATTCACTTTTTCCTCTGTTGAGCATCCCGAAAACATTAAGCCAAATAACATAATAAAAATTAGAATATTAGTTCTCATACAACCTCCATTTAAGTTTTTAGGTTTATATATGTCTTTATAGAGTTTCGCATAACGTTCGTGTATTCACGACATCCCATCGACTAACTTCTGCCGGACCGAGGGCCGAATGGCCCGAAGCGTGAATATGGTGTTATGTGAAGTCTTCCGCTCCTAGATTAGCCCAAATAAAAGATCTGAATTCTCAATAAAATTTTTCTTCTCTATAATTTCGTTCTCTCTATTAGTAATAAATTGAATGTATCTTTTCACATATTCTATCAGTTTCTCTCTATCTTCAATTAAGACCTCGAAATATGTATTGTCCATTATTTCAATATACTTAGGCTCAATCTCATCAATTGAACGTTTTCCAGTTTAACCCAGAAATAAAATTGATTTATCTCGTACTTCATCTACTAACTTTATTGAAAGTGTCAGCCAATATAACTCCATAATATGACCCTTACTATTCAAAATATATGGAACTAATAATAGATCTTCGGCCTTCCCATATTCATCAATAATGTCTGGGATAAATTTCACTTGATTAAATGAAAAGTATTTGCCTTCATGAATACTTTCTTTGGAATAAAAACTCATCCGATTAAGAATGAAGTTATCTAAATTCATTTTCTCCACTTCCTGTTTATTGGTTTTATTCGATCTTGGAAGATTTCACATAACGTTTTGTATTGACGACGTCCTGGCCCCTTAGAGTCGCTGCTTATAGTTGTGAGGCTTGCCGAACACCTAATGCAGTGACGTCCCGACGGGCTTAGGGGGCTGGATGTGGTCACTCGCTTCTCAGAGTGACCCGGAGCGTCAATATGGTGTTAGCCGAAGGAAGTTCTGGAAGCAGCCATTGAATTTAAGGCGTTCTCAAAAAAGCTATATACTTCATCTGCAATTCCCAGAAACTCTTCAACAAGTACATTACTATCCAAGTAACAAGCATACAGATAATCAACTAAAGCGGAGTCAATCACGCAATGGTTTAATATGGCATTTTTCATCTTAATAATGTCATCTTGCCATACACCTGTATCTTCTAAAACCAAAGAGTATAATGCACGAATTAATCTCTTAGAATAACCTTTAATATATCTAGTTTTCATTGTGTTATCACTAGCATTAGAAAGTAAACTATGTATACGATCTACTTCCTCCTTGGTCTCTGTATTTAAGTCTAAAATGAACTCTGGAGAAATAATTATCGGTGGTACTTTTTCACCAACGTCATGACCATATATACAAACACAAATTATCTTAACCCAAAAACCCCACTCATTCGGTTTACTTAATACATCGTCAATCGAGCAAATTATCGTATCAATCTTAGTTACTACTGGATATTCTTCCAAAAGGCTGTCTTTAATATTTGACAATCTTTCGTAATCAATATCTTTGGGATTTACACATACAATAGTAAAGTCTGCATCTGACTTAAAAGGTTTAGCAGTTCCTTTTGGAATCGAGCCACACATATAAATGCTATGAATCTTACCTTTAAATTCGGTAAGTATATTATCTATATACTTATCAACAAAATCCTTATATTCACTTTGTATTACAATTCTATTTATAACTTTTTCTAATATCATATAGACTCCTCCTAAACTAAGAACTTTTTTCGGCTAACGTTTGGCATTCCTGACGTTGATTTCCCTTAGATAGCTCTTATCTTAGGGAATTCAATGTGTCGCTTGAATCCTTCTTCCTCGAAATGCCTCCGGCGACCAAGGGGCGAATGCCCCGCAGTAGGAATGTGATGTTAGATGATGTCCCCGGCTTCAATGAATTTCAAGCCGAGGATCTTATATATATTTTGGTTGTCCTAGCCACACTTCTGTATCGTACATTACTGTAATTACACCATCTCTTGCCAAATCATTGAATCGTTGTTTATGTGCTTCTTGAAATGTTACGAACCATTCCTCTCTCTCATCCGGTGATTCCATGCTAGAGATAACTGCCCCCCAATATTCATCCCATGTCTCATTATGCTCTTGTTTAAACAAATATCTATTTGGTGTTGAGTCTCCAAAGAAATATTGAACTGGTTTTATGTGCCTAGACTCAGTCAATCGCTTAACATATTGTTCATCGTTACATACTCGCAATGTATTCCTGAAAAAATTTGAGTCATCATAATATGAAAAAACAGCTAACATTCCATTAGGTTTAAGTATCCTTTTAAATTCTTTAATTGTACTTTCTGGTTGAAATCTATGATAAGCATTGGCTGCTACAACTAGATCTATAGAATGTGCAAGCAGATTTGTATTCTCAGCTAATCCATCTTGGAATTCTACATCCTCTCTTTCCCCAATCAGTTCCTTTGCAAGTTCACGCATTTCAAAATCAGGTTCTATTACAAATACCTTCTTTACATTACCAACAAAATGTTTTGTCAAAAGTCCAGTTCCTGCACCAATATCGGCAACTACACCTTGACTTACATTCGCTATATCAATAACATATTTACTCGCTTCTGTTGAAAAGGGTAATCGATACTTAGCATATTGCATGGCTTTATCACGAGTCATTCTATTCATTATTTAAGCTCCTTTGTATGGACTTAATATTATAGATTTCATGATTTACGGGGATTTCACCTAACGTTTTTGTATTAACGAATCTGCGCATAGCAGGTTGTCACGTGAATCCATTTCCCTGCCAAATGCAACGCCAGTGACCAAGGAGCGCATGCGACGATGCGTTAATGCTGTGTTATGTGAAGTTCCTGACTTCTTGTAATTACTTTCAGTAACAATCCCTTATGCATTTAAATCTTTCTACTCCAGGATATTTCTCTCCTAAACTTGTTATATTGAATCCGATCTTTTTATAAAAATTCACTGCATTCTTGTCTGTTTCCACTTCTATTCTTTTTATATGATTTTCTTCTATAAATTCATTGATCATTTTTTTTCCTAGTCCTTGTCTTCTATTGCTTGATTTGACTGCTATATGTTTTAATTCAACTTCGCACTCTGATAACCAAATAACTCCGATAATTCCGACTAATTCATCGTTTTCAATTCTTCCTAATAATATTCTTGTTTGATCATTCTTATATCGTTTGTATTCCTGTTTTACTCGTTTTTCATCTGGATACATACATTCAGCTAATAAATTTATTATTTCCTCTTGATCTTTATAGTCCTTTAAATCGATCATTACATTCACTTCACCTTTTCCCATTCTTTCATATCTATCGGGAATTTCACATAACGTTCTTGTATTCACGAACTTCCGCAGGAAGTTGTCAGACAGTGATAACTTCCTGAATTTCCTCTGCTGACCAAGGCGAAGCCGCTGCGTGAATACTGTGTTAGCTGATGTTTACGCCTTCTCGAATTAACCTTCAATTATTTTAGTTATTCCTCTTAAATTATCACAATTCCTCCCCGCTCTAGTATCAATGTTTCTTACTAATATTGCGTTAATCCCAGCTGCTTCTGCACCAAAATAATCTGCATCAATATTATCACCAATCATCCAAATCCTACTTGGATTACCACATAACTCTAATGCATATTCATATATTTTTTGATTCGGTTTTTCATACCCAAAATAAGCTGAATTAATTAGTTCTTCAATTTTATCAATTAGTCCTAAGTGCGAAATGATGTCAATTAGTTCCGGTATATGGTTTGAAACTATTACATGCGTCCAACCAAGATTAGTTAAATTATTTAATGCCTCGATAGTATCTTCGAACAAATACCAGTGATCTAGATTTAAAAACTTTAATTTTGCTAAGTGAGCTAGTTCTATTGCTTGATAATCACCAATACCAAAATGAACATATCCTTGATAAAATTTAGATAATATTGGCTTCCACCAATCATCTGAAGAAGTAATTTGAGTATGTGGTATTTCTGGAGTATCCCAAGGAAATCCAGAAATTAAAAAAGGTCTAAAATCCGGAGCAGTTAATGTAGTTTCAGAATCATATTCTTTTAAGGCTTCTATCATTGACGCCCCCCACATTCCATCTTTACGATATCCAAGTGTACCGTCAAAGTCCCATAGAATTACGTTATCTAGCATCTTTGAATCTCCTATTATAAGTTTTTTTAATCTTGCGCCTATTTCAGCTAACGTTCAGGTATTCACGAACTTGCGCAGCAAGTTGTCACTGAATCTACTTCTTCCGCCAATAACATCAAAGTGACCAAGGCGCAGCTGACGCGTAAATACTGTGTTAGCTGATGCCCCTGCCTTCGATGAAAAACTATTCAAAAATAAATTTTAATACTTCAGTTGTATATTTTTGAGGTTCTTCAAGCCTTGGAAAATGAGCGCTTCGCTCAAAATTTATAATTCTACCAATCTGTATGTTTTCCAAATATTCCTTTTGTTGCTCAATGCAGCAAACAGGGTCGTATGTTCCAGTTAATAGAATTGTTGGTTGTGATATTTCTGACAACCTAGGAATCAGATTTTCAAAAAACTTTCCTTCATCTTGCAATTTTTGATTATGTATTATGTTTTTATCCCACACATCATTTGAGCTTATCTGTTTTTCTATAAGTTCGTTATATAGTTGCGGTGTAATGCCATGAAAATATAAAAGATCTTTATCTTCACCTAGAGCTTGAAAAACTTCTCCTAATGCATTCCACATTACCTTCGTACTATTGTTACCATATAAAAAGTAATCACATATATCAATTCCTTGCGACAGTTGATATTTAATACAATGTATCTTAGCCATTGATATTATTGATGTCGTTGCTTTCAAAACATCAAAACAAGGTGTTTCAAATACAATCTTCTTAATTGAATACGGATAGTCAAGCGCATACCTAACAGCTAAATATCCACCAAAAGAATGCCCTAATTAGATAAAGCTTTAGCCTGAAAAAGGCAAAAATCTACGCAACTTGCTCCAGGCCCGCCATGCAAATAAAGTAATACTTCTTTGCACTCAGGATTATAATCTTCAACATAAATTTGGGTTCCACGAATTGAGATTAATGATGAATTCATATGTCCTCCGATCTGCAGGGATTTCAGCTAACGTTCTTGTATTCACGAACTTGCGTAGCAAGTTGTCACTGAATCTGCTACTTCTGCCAATAACATCAAAGTGACCAAGGCGCAGCCGCTGCTTGAATACTGTGTTATCCGATTGACTTGCCT
>NZ_JBXCIY010000036.1:0-13336 GCF_056786395.1 Paenibacillus sp. Y951
CAAGCTTAATTTTCCTTGGTACGCATGGATCTCATCGAGTAGTTTCATCTGTGCTTCTACCTTTCCTTTTGTCCGTGGGCGACCGGCTACACAGGGCTTCACTTTACATCCAAAGTCGGTAGCGAATTGATTGAACTTCGCGTTGACTTTCCCAGCAGATTGTTCCGTTCTTGCTTCATCCATCACGGTTTTCATGTTGTCGGTTAAGAGCTCGTGAGGCACACCGCCTAAGGTTTCAAAAGCCTCGGTTAAGAATGACATCAACACGGCTTGTGACTTCGTAATGCTCATATGGTAGAAGCGAAAACGTGAATAGGATAGCAGCAACACGGCAACATTGATCTCTACTTTTTCACCATCACGGGTTTCAAAGCGAATGCTTTCTTTCCAATCTAGTTGAGCTTGTACGCCTGGTGCCGTCTCGAAACGAATGGCTCCTTGTGTGACGGAAGGCGATGTCCTTGTTTGAAGTAAGCTTCAAACGTTGGCTTACGAGCAATGTACGCTCTAAAAGCAGAGGCAGAGCAATCCAACCCATGATTATTTCTCAGATATTGCCATAACACACGCTTGTAATAGAAGACTTGCTTGCTGTCTTCAGAAAGCAAAGCGGCAATGATCTCGTAATACTCATCGATCTTAGATCCTTTATCTTTCGTTGTTTTCTTTGTAAATCCATCGAGATACTTCTGGATGGTACGAGGATCTACGTCTAACTCTCTAGCTAACTGACTTCTATTGATTTTCATTTTAAGATTCTCCATTAATGATTTGAATCTAGGTAAGTCTAGTAAACTACGAATCTCAAATTCCGTTTGAACATCCAACGTCATGTACATACTCATCTCTCCCTTGAGACAAGTATGTAGCATGTCGTCAAAACTGTACATCTTGATTCAAGCAATACTGTACATATTTAGACTAGCATTTATAATTTGATTTTATTTATACGAGATAAAGGGTATTCAAAATTATCTTTTTCCAAGTTAACCGAAATTGAACGTTTATCAATTGATCACATCTTGAGTGGTGAGAATACGGATGAATCTGTTTATGAATCACAAATTGATCAGATTAAGCAGGTATTCAAGTTGTCAGACGAATATTTACTAACAGTGCAACAAACAAAATCGTTATCGTCAGAGCCAATTGTATTTTCAGAACGTAGTGAGTTAGCTCAAGAAATGCATGAGGGATTGGATAACATCCTCGAAATATATTCTATGTATATCAAGTAATAGGGTATAAAAATTTGATATTCAGGTATGAGCCAAGCTATTTTCAGGATTTTAATCTGATAATTGCTTGGCTTTTTCTATTCCATTTTGATAGCTACTTTGATTCCTTTTTTTGATTAATACCTCCTCAAATCCCTTGTCACCCAGTTTAATTCTCGATATCCCCAAGGTAGCGGAAGTGTTAGTTCAAACTGTTAGGAAATAATAGATGTAATCAGTCTATAATCATCAAGAGATCAGACATTGTTAACAGCCAATAAATTTGCTAAACCCGTACTGCAAGTTAATATGGTATGTTTTTTCCAACGACTGATCAAAAGGTGGTTTCGTAACGACAAAGAAAACGGAAATACAATATAGTAACGTATTTCAAGTATATTTGGTAAGGAGAGGTGATCTTATAACACTGATGATATGAAAAATCGTAAAGCGCCAGCATATCGCATTGTTTGTCGCTCATTTACTAACTAATACTGAAAAGTTTTCTGTTGCAATAGAAGTACATAGAAGAAAAAGGGAAGGATTGCTCGTGAAAATTGAGGTTGGAGAATCATTAATGCTATCATGGTTACGTCATGTGAAAAGTGTCAGTCTGTTCAATTGAATTGGAAGCCATCCATAAATCAATGGAAATTATCTAATGAAAGTGAAATTGAAAAAATCATGCAAAGAGTTAGTACCTACTTCGAAAAAAAGTATTCGATTAACATATTTAAAAATAATAATCACATATGCAACTGTTGCAACAAGGAGAATTAGATGCTCTTGGTCTGCAAATAGAAAATGGTGTCGTACAAGAGATCTATGGTGTAGATATGGCATTTCATGAAGCGGGTTTAAACTATGGTAGTAAAAATGAAACGGTAGAGCGGGTAATAAAGAAGGTTGTTCGAACTTCCTTACTACTTTATGGTTACTTTAATATGAGAAAAGGAACAATTGTTTTTGCATCTCCAAAGATAAATCAAGCCACTTATGAACCACTTCATTCTTATATTGAAGTGCTTAAAAATCTATATAGTTCAATTGGGTTCGATTTTGAAATTGAAATAATTGCAAACGAAAGCTTTAAGAGTCAGATTTTGAGCCAGTAGTGGGTCTTTCTTCATCGGTAGCTGATACCTCGGAATTATTTCTGAGAAGTATTCAAATGTACAACATGTTTTTTGTATCTAATAGTGCTTCTGCCATAGGGCGTAAAATCAAAGTGAAAACGAACATAAAAGAATCTAATTCTGGAGCAGATGAAATTCCGATAGCTGTATTTGTCCGTGATACTTTCACTGATCTAATAAAGCAATACAAACTATCTAAGGAAAAGATAGATCATCTATGTGATTATCGATATAGTAAGGAGATGTTTATGCTTCCGTATCCCATGTTGAAATAAGTGACGGATGAAGCTGGAGTTTCGATTCAACGGAAGATAAATGGGAGAGACCGTTATTACGAAAATCCAATAGAAATACATGGAGAGAAATATCTACTCTGTAATCATTGGATAGAGAAAAGCAGACTACCATACAGAATCTGGCTTGGAAATTTGTTTAACATATAATGTTAATCCCTCTGCTACTATTTAATTGGTTTATCGATACAACTAACAGATTAATAGAAGGCTAATAGGCGTGGTTATTAAATATACGCCTTATACTTTTAATATAGTTCTCCTATGAGCAAAATAAGATTAACGCTGAGCCGACCGATTTTCAGGACTCCTTTCTGATGTTCGCTCGGTTTTTTTCGCTACAATACTCAAGATACTCATAATTTCATTTATTGTATGTTCTGAATATTAGAGTGTTCATAGGGAAAAATAATTAAATTAAGTGGTTATATCTGGAATAAATTCACTTCTATTAGTTCTTGAGTCATGGTAATATCAGGATTATAATGTTAATATCAGGATCTTGACGAGAGAAGGAGAATGAATCTTGATTTGGTTTTTGCTTGGTGTAGTAGTAGGTATATTGATTACATATGGTGTTATTAAGTATAAGAACATGAATTCAGCAACCCAACCTGAGCAGATTAGCACAAATGAAAGACGATTGTTCGAGTTAGTTGAGAACACAAGAGATCTATTATACTACTTTGAAACAAAGCCTAAGTGGAGATATACCTACGTTTACCCTCCACTTGAGGAAATTTTCGGAGAAGAAGAAGGGAAACTTGTCTATGAACAGCCCCAGAAGTTGTTTGATAGGATTCATCCTAACGACTATGATATGCTCATTAAGAAAATCAATGGTGAAGTAGATTTCAGCAAACCGATTATTTATCGTCTGGCGGATAATGAAGGTGAATACCAAACGTTTGAAGAACACACGACTCCAGTGTATAAAGATGGCGAATTGGTAGCAATACAGGGGATTCTACGCAATATCACTGAAAAGTTAAAGCTTCAAGAAGAATTAGAGTATAAGAGTACACATGACAGCTTAACCAATATTTATAATCGTCAGTATTTTGAGGATTTAATGGAGAAATATAATCAAAATGAAAATATATCAATCGGAATTATGATCTGCGATTTAGATGAATTAAAACATACGAATGATATCTTAGGACATAAACAAGGGGATCATTTGATTAAAGAAGCCGCTAATCTATTGAATACATATTCTACAGATAATGTGATGGTTTCAAGGATTGGTGGCGACGAGTTCGCTATTCTAATAACGAATAGCGATAGAATAAGAGTCGAAGAACTACTTGAGAGTATTCATAGTGATTTAGCGAAATACAGTGAGCATTGCAATGAGATTAAATTACAAATGTCAGTTGGTTATGCTTTTACCGAGCAGTCTATCGGAAAGTTGGATGATTTGTTTGTCGAAGCCGATAGGAACATGTATGAGGATAAGGAACTGAGGAAGAAGAGAGAGGTTTCATGTTGTTAAGCATAGTAGGACTTATGAAACACAATGAATTTTCCCACTGAGAAGACAAATTTGGGATGAATACAACTGAACTCGTTCATCATGTTTTCTTAGCTAACGCCACTTTAATGTGATGTATCCCTATATATCAAGCAAGTTTTTCTTAAATCTCAGAAATAGGGGACTGTAACGGACTATAATTGATGGATTCTTTTTATTCATCTAAATTCTAAAACAATGACTTTGCTATGCATCATTGTTTTTTTCTTATTGAGCTAATGGGCAGTTATGTGGAAGAAGAACCAAGATGGATTTATTATAGTCAGAGAAACATTATTCATATTATTAACGTATATGATATTATTCAATACTTTTCCAATATCCTTTTGAAGGAGGTACATTGTTGAAGTTGTTCAGTCAAGCGGTTTTATTTTTAATTGGAGTATATGTTATTTATCAAGGTTATACCACCTACACATTTAATGCCAGAAGTCCAGATGGGAGCATGGGTATCGGTAAATTCATTTGGTTATTCATTCCAGCTACGGACATTCACTTACATACATATGGCTTAATAATTATTGGTATAGGTATTCTAATCACAATAGCTTCGTTCATTCTTAATCGTTTCTCATTGAAAAGAAGCAATATAGTTTAGGATTGAGTACAGTGGAACTTACTAAAACTATCTGGAACAATAGTAGAGGACTTGCAACATGGGAGCTTCTTTTCTCCAATGAAGTAACGGGCAAGATAGCTCAATAATTTCACACATACCCTACATATTGAGTTATTTACGAAGTTAGTAAATAATCAGTTATAGGAAATCAGCGTAAGAACATGAAAAAAAAAAAATCTAACGGACAGCCTAAATAAAAAATATAATTCAATAGTGAAAGGTGTGATATAATATTACACTTTATAAAAAGCTGGGATTAAATAAAGTTGTCCTTGGTATCTTTATGATTTTACTGATAATTAGTGTTTTATTTAATTGGTCATATTTTAAAGAGAAACAAGAGCAACGACTTCAGTTTCAAATTTTTTTGAATCATTATTATATTGAAGTTAATAAGTCCCTTACTATTGTCAATAGATTACTTGAAAGTGATCAAAGCTCAAAAGATGAAGTAAATATAGACCTTATTCTTCTATCGGAACATTTAAACCGCTTTGCGTATATTTCAAGTTCAGTAGCTGATTACGTTAGAGCTTATCCCAGCGGGATTAATCTTTTCGAAATGGTAGCCAATGATATATTGTTGGGTAGTGAATACAATGGTGAACAAATTCCTCCTTTTATTGTTGACAATCAACTCACTAAAAATGAAAAAGCGTATTTAGCAGAAATAAAAAAGCATCTCGAATATATACATGGACAGCTTTACTCAGAAGAAACTGGACAAGAAAACCCTCATCTAAGTAAAGATGAATTCAAAAATATCGCTGGTTATGTTACAAGTTTAGGGCACGAACATAATGGCTTATTGGTTATTTATTTAGAGAATTAAAGCCCTGTCGGAGAACGATAAGTGAATAGTAAGTTTTTCGAAGAAGACTTTGACCTCCTATAACACAGTATTCAAGCGGCGACTCCGCCTTGGTCACTTTGATGCTATTGGCAGAAGGAGCACATTCAGTGACAACTTGCTGCGCAAGTTCGTGAATACAAGAACGTTAGCTGAAATCGGTGTAATATTCTCAAAGGAGTTATTAAAATGGAACATTCTGAAGATTTTCTCTATCTACAAGTTAAAAAAGGAAAAAGGCTTGTAAGATTATTAATGATCTTGAATATAGTATTGGTTATTGTCTTGAGTAGCATTAGTATAATTGTTCGAGAATTTTCTGTTATAAACTTCATAGATACCTTGATTACAATATTTATTTGTCTATTCATCTATGGGGGAAGTAAGGTAGCTAAATGGATTTATATTGTTTTTTCTGGAATTACCATTTTACGATTATTTTCTCTTTTAGGTTCAATTTTTCAAAGCGATATCATTAATGAATTAACATTTGGAATCTGGATTTTATTAATACTCCCCGCATTAATAAATATTATAACTACATTTTTACTGATCTTTTCTGAAAGTATTAATGAGTTTTTATACAAACAAGCCAATTAATTTTATAGTTTTTCAAAGAAGCACCGACATCAGCTAACAACATGTTCACACTGCTGGCTATTCGGCCATTCATCTGCCAGTAGTATTTTCAAAAGTAGATTAATCAGACAGAGATATCCATTCCCCTAAGATAACGTCATGTACAATAACTTGTCTTTAATCTTACAGTGTAACTGGCAGGGGGGTCCAATATACGCTATGCTTAGATAAGGGATTAGAACAAGGGGGCGCACTGTTGAGGGAAATAAAGCATCCAGTTAAGAGTCCTACAAGGATTAGAACCATTATAGGAATGATTGTTATTATATTGATTCAATCTAATCTTGTATTTAGATCATGGGACCAAGAAGGTGTATTCTACGCTTCATTAACGGTGATTCTTCTATGTTTAGTTGTACTGCTACTCGCATTGTACAGAACATTTTTCAAGAAACCAACCGAGTTATGCCTATCCAATGAGCAAATCATATTAAATGGGAATATTATCAATCGAAGAGATATTAAAGTAATAATGACTACGGGGTACTTTAAACCTGTTATCGGGATTTTACCTTATAGGAAGAGAATTGTCCCAATGGATATGGCATTTAGGTATTTAAAGGATGAAGATAGAGGCACCTCGGATTTAAAGAGTTGGGCAAAAGTGAATAATGTAAAGATGGTTAATAAATCGTTTCAAACGTGGATATAGGTATTTTCCATAGCACTATTCGGTACGTTTTTTTTATTCATCTGATTACAAAGATACTTGGATTATTGCATACGCCCCGAATAACTCGACTGAAAAGGAATCATTTAAGATTGTTGTAGAGGAACCGATGGTCTGGAATCTAATTGAGTCTGGTAGCTCATACTTTGCGTCTTACCATAATAAAGGTGACGGTCAGTGGGAGTTGTAACAAATTGAGCATCTTAGGGGCGAAGACACATTAAGGTAGAGCATGTTAACAGCAGAAATCTACTCTCATATTCTAACGGAGAACGATAGCACAGCGGTGGAACCGATCCACCGCTTGTTTTGCCTTGTTGGAAATCCGCTCAGCTAACAGGCTGGATAACTAAACTGATTACCGAATACTTAACACAGGTTTTATAAAGCAAAAGGATAAGGGTGAATCAAGTGCCAAATGATTACGTTTGGGGAATTTTCGTTGCTGATGCTTCAACTTGTTTTCCAAATTTCTTTCCAATAGGTATTTACACTACACGTGAGTTAGCCATTAGTGAAGTCGAAGCTTTACCAAGAGTTCACAATTATCAATTACTTCGAATGCCGCTAAATAATAACTTCGCATATTACCATAAAAAGAGTAATGAGTTGGTTGGGATGGATTCAATGCATCATGAACATTTTCATTTCAAAGAATGTACTAAGGGGTGAAAATATGAGGAGTGGTTCTCTTGTTTTTCTAATATTGATTATTTTAATAAGTGGATGTAGTGTTAACAATCCAACCAAAGAAAGAAGTATCCCTGCGATGCGTTATGAGTTCAATGAACCGTTTAGATTTCCATTTGAAGTTAATGAAGTTCGTACGAAGATATTAATTGAACATCCATATTACCTACACCAATATAGTTTTCATTATATAAACAAGCAGACCACCCAAGAAATAAAGTGAACTCTAGTCAATGATATCGAAATTCAGGCTTAAAGAGAATAAAATCAGTGGGAATTTGAGACGTTAATTAAATGGAATATGCGAAACTTGGTTTATCTTAAAGAATTCGCAACCTTCACTGGATTTTATTCCGTTAAGTATTAAGCCATATTGACACAAGGATATCACCGTGATATATTTAGTGGGCTAACTATAATTTGACTGCTGAGGAGATATATTAATGTCTAATACATTGGATTGCGATATTCGTCAGTCGTTAGATAGAATTTCTTCTCAAATGCGTCGAGATTATAGCGAATCTCTAAGAGAAATTAACCTTTATGTAGGCCAGGATAATTTACTTTCTCGTCTGTGGTTAGGCGATGGAGTAACGCAAATGCAACTATGTGAACATTTAAATTGCGAGCCGCCGACGGTAACAAATATGGTTAAATCATTGGAGCAAAACGGATTTATATACCGTAAACGCGATATACATGACGCAAGGGTTATGCGAATTTATCTGACGGAAAAAGGAAAAGAATCAGAGAAGCCGGTTGATTTCAAATGGAAACAGCAGCAAGAAAAATTACTGAATTCCATTTTACCAACAGAGCGCTTATTGTTAAGGCGGCTTTTGAAACAAATGGAGAGTAACTTATTATAAGTTTTCTCTTGCATTTTAGTTAGCATGCTAACTAAAATATTTATTTAGCATGCTAACTTATTTTTAGTTATTTAGTTTGCTAAGTAAAGTATTTTGCATAGATATATTTTAGATTTTTTTCTGCGTTGGCATATTTAAAAATAAAGGAGAAGACATATATGAAAAATGTAAAAGAGATGCAACTTGCATTACAAATGATTTCGGGATACGGAGCCGAATTCAGCGCTTGGAGAATGCCTGGCACTGACCCCAAAGCTTACACAAATATAGATAGTTATGTGGAACGCGCTAAATTAGCTGAAAAAGGGAAATTTCAAATGATCTTCATCGCAGATACACCTGCATTATACAATGACTTAGGTCCTCAGACTCCTATGTTCCCTATGGATCCTATGTTAGCACTAATGGCTGTAGCCAGAGAAACGAAACATATTGGGCTTGTTGCTACCCTCTCCACGACATTCAATTATCCTTATAACATCGCACGTCAGTTCAAAGCACTGGATGTTATAAGTCATGGCCGTGTAGGATGGAATGCTGTCACCTCATCTCAGCCGCTTGCGGCTGCAAACTTTGGTGCTGAGGTTGCCAATCGCAAAGAACGATATGACATGGCTCACGAATCCATACAAATTGTTCAAGCATTGTGGGGCAGTTGGGAATCAGACGCTTGGACATTAGATGTAGAAGATGGAAAGTTTGTCGACATGGACAAACTTCGACCTATAAACCTTAAAGGGCGATATTATGCATCTCGTGGTCCTTTGCCCATTCCCCCTTCAGAGCAGGGGCAGCCTGTTATTTTCCAAGCAGGAGGAGGGGATAAAGGATTGGAATTGGCGGGAAGGTACGCTTCTGGCGTCTATGCAAATCCTTATGATATAGATTCTGCTCGTCAACACAGGCAGGAGCTTCGTCTTAGTGCTGCTCGTTTTGGCAGAAATCCCGATGACATTAAGATGTATGCAGGTTTTATGTTTTCCATAGCTTCAACCGAAGAAGAAGCTTTGGAACGGCGAAGACAGCTAATGAGTTTTAATCCTGAAGAGATACCAAGTAGGGTTAGTTACCTTGGTTCTATGATCGGTTTACAGCTATCTGTTAACTCGGTCGACATTAATCAGCCTTTAGCAACTAACTTGTTGAAGAATGCATACGCTAATCCACAGGATCCACGTTCACCTAGAGCTTTAAAGCTACTGAAACAAGGGCTATCGATTCGAGATGTTCTTGCACATGGCGTCATTAACTATCATCCGGTAGTTGCAGGTACCCCCGTACAAGTTGCTGACTTTTTGGAAGAATGGTTTTTGGCAGGTGCATGTGACGGCTTCTCGGTTGTTCCAGATATATCTTATGATGGAGTTTCTGATTTTGTGGACTTAGTTATCCCAATTTTGCAGGAGCGTGGTTTGTTCCACAGGGAATATGAGGGAAAAACACTGCGCGAGAATATGGGGGTTCCTTATCAATACGGAAATGCTGAAATAGTAAATAACGAATAAAGGAGAAGATACAATTGAATAATACCCTTGAATTGCTTCATAATCATACATCTGTTCGTTCTTATACAAATCAACCACTGACAGAGGAACAAGTTAATGCAATCTTTAAAGCTGCTAATCAATCTTCATCTTTTAGCCTTCTTCAGGCCGTTTCAATCATTAGAATCACAGATCCGGATCTTCGAAAAAAAGTAATGCGACTCTCTGTCAATCAACCGTATATCGAAGAAGCAGCAGAGTTTTGGGTTTTTTGTGCAGACTTTAACCGGAATCATCAAATTGCCCCAGATGTGGATATTGAATATATTGAATTTCTATTAATCGGTTCATTCGACGCTGGGCTGATGGCACAAAATGCGTTAACTGCGGCCGAATCCATGGGTCTTGGCGGTGTATTTATTGGTGGGATTAGAGCTAATATTACCGAAATATCTGATGTGTTGAATTTACCTAAATATGTGATTCCTTTAGTTGGATTATGTATTGGTATTCCAGTTGGAGATAAACCTGATCTCAAGCCGCGACTGCCCCAATCCATGGTTTTACTTGAAAACCATTATCAATCATTGGATACAGAGAAATTAGCCATCTACGATGAAAACATGCTGAAGTATTATGAAAGTCGCCCCATTAAAGCCCCTTTTACAGTGAAAAAAGTAAAAGGATGGAGTGACCATATCCAAGATCATCTCCAACGAAGTATTCAGCCTCAAATGATGGACTATTTAAACAAACAAGGATTTGCTAAAAAATAAACTTTTATTAATTGAATTGATTTACAAGGAGTTATAGAAATGAAGAAGCAATACAATACGCGTGCCATCTTGGTATCGCTGCTTATCTGCGGTTTTGTCGGCATGTTTAGTGAGACCGCTCTAAACATAGCAATGACTAATTTAATGGAAGTGTTCCAAATTTCAGCCGCAACCGCACAGTGGTTAACAACCGGTTTCTTGCTGACTCTTGGCATTTTAATGCCGATAAGCGGGCTGCTGCTGCAGAGGTTTACAACGAGACAACTGTTCACAGCTTCGCTCATAAGCTTAATCATGGGCACACTCATTGCGGCGCTCTCGTTTAATTTTGAGATGTTGATGGTCGCTAGAGTTTTACAGGCGGCAGGCATGGCATTATTGCTGCCGCTCATGTTCAATACGATTCTTGTCATATACCCGCCGGAAAAGCGGGGGGCGGCGATGGGCTTCGTTGGACTTGTTATCATGTTTGCGCCGGCAACCGGCCCGACCATAGGCGGTCTATTAATAGAGTATTTAACATGGCATTATATATTCTGGTTCTCGCTGCCGTTCCTGGTTATTGGGTTGTTGATAGGACTGAAGTACTTGGAAAATGTCACCGATGTCACGAAGCCCCGGATAGATATGTTGTCTATCGCATTGTCAACGATCGGCTTTGGAGGAGTTGTCTTCGGTTTCAGTAAGGCAGGCGAAGGATCTGAAGGATGGGGGAGCGCAGTTGTGGTCACTTCAATCATTGTTGGGCTCGTCGCACTGGTGCTGTTTATACTGCGTCAGAATTCTATGCGCGATCCGATGATGAATCTGAGCGTTTTCAAGTACCCAATGTACGTCGTTGGGCTGCTCCTGGTACTGTCGTGTATGTTGATCATTATGTCGAGCATGATTATCCTGCCGATGTTTCTACAGACGGGTGCAGGACTGTCTGTGTTCACTGCGGGACTCATGCTATTACCAGGCAGCGCGCTGAACGGTATCCTCTCCCCGCGTATGGGGAGCTTGTTCGATAAATATGGGCCAAAATGGCTCGTTATTCCCGGACTCGTGATCGTTGCAGTCATGTTATGGTTCTTTACTACCCTATCTCCTGTTTCTTCAGTGGCCTTTATCGTGGCTTTGCATATCGGGCTCATGGTGGGGATAGGCATGATATGGATGCCTGCTCAAACGAACGGACTAAATCAATTGCCGCCGGAGCTATACCCGCACGGTACGGCAGTCATGAACACACTGCAGCAGGTCGTGGGCGCGATTGGAACAGCGGTCGCAATCAGTATTCTTACGGGCAGTATGGAGAAATACTTGCACGGCTCCTCCGCTCCGGCCAAACAGGCCGAAATTGCAAACGCGATGACGGCAGGATCCCAAAACGTATTTTTATTCACGATGATTATAGCGTTGATTAGCTTGGTTATTGGGTTATTCATCCGTCGCGTCATCGTCAACCGCAAGGTAACTCATACCATCCATTAATAAATACAAGACAGCAGCCGGCCAGACGATCACAGAGGTAATAACGCTTAGAATATGATCATAATTAGGAGGAAAGAAAATGAAAATTGGAATTATAGGTGCAGGACCAATCGGGTCAAATATTTCAAAAAAATTAACTGAGAATGGACATGATGTGAAAATTGCAGATGCTCGAGGAATTAGACATTTGGGAGGGAAAAAGCTGACAGGTATACCTGTGAGTGTAGAAGACGTCATTACAAAGATAGATGTTCTAATCATATCTATCCCTTTCCATGCACTGCCAAGCATTCGCAACATTATAGATAAAGTTGGGGAGGAAGTAGTCGTTGTAGACACTTCAAATTATTATCATCAAATGAGCGGTAAAATCGATGAAATTGGGAACGGGATGGTTGAAAGTGTTTGGGTATCCAAACATTTAGGTAGACCTATCATTAAAGCTTTCAACAATTTCTTAGCCTATACGTTAGAACATCATGGAACTCCCGAAGGGACTCATGGACGCATTGCCATAGCGATAGCTGGTGATGACCTATCCCACAAACAAATAATTATGAGTGTCGCAAACGATCTAGGCTTCGACGCTGTAGATAGTGGTTCTCTAAGCGATTCGTGGAGACAACAGCCAGGAACCCCTGCGTACTGCACCGAACTTACAAAAGAGCAACTAACCATAGCCTTAACTAAAGCGAATAAAGAAAAAGCGCCATTTCTGCGCGATAAGGTGATGGAAAAGTTGGTAGCTTCAGGTGGTACATTTTCCATTCATGAAGTTGTTAAAGCAAATAGAGAAGTATTCAATTCATAAATTACAATCCATGTACCTTCATTGAACTCCCATGGAAGAACTCATTAACTTCTATCATCTGTGGTGCGGCGCTTGCGCTGCATGCATGACTAACGGAGAACGATAGTTCAACAAAAGGGAAGTTCAATCAAAGAAGCCACTCCATTATAAACTGTACCCTTTGTAAAGGACATTTCAAAAAAAGCTAGCTAACTTGAAGAAGCTGTTGTCTGTACTTTGCAGGCGGCAGTTTTTTTAGGTTCCACTGCCCTCGAAAATGATTGTAATAGATC
>NZ_JBXCIY010000037.1:0-12110 GCF_056786395.1 Paenibacillus sp. Y951
ATATTCTTGAAAATAACGTTTTTCTAATACTCGTTCCCAGTTAGGTCGATCAGCTATTTTTTGTTTCATATTGCCTCCTTGATTATTACTATCATAATCATGCAATAATTTCCGATAACGTTCAGTTATTCACGAACTTGCGTAGCAAGTTGTCACTGATTATACTACTCTGCCAAAGGCATCAAAAGTGACCAAGGCCTAGCCGCCGCGTGAATACTGTGTTATCGGATGTTCCCTCTTCCTTGATGGTACGTTCAATTGTTTTCTTTATACTTCGGGTTTATTATTTCACTTCCGAATTGCTTTTCACTCATTACAAAATCATTAAAATATCCTTCAATCATAAATGATAGTCTTTCACGATAGTAAAGTGCTTTATCAACTGGATAATTTGATATCTTATATAAATCATTATTATCGTGGTGATACAAGAAGCATTCTGTAACTCTCTTATAAATCTCAAACATCTTTTTAGTGAGCTCTTTGTCTAATTCTTGGTTTAATGTGTCTCTAACTATATCAATTGCAACGTTGTAATACTCCCAAAAAAGCTTTTCATCAAACTCCCCCTTTTCAGCAAGCGAATATATAAAAGAACCTTCTTTCAGATCGTAATTGTCATCTAGGACTTTATAAGTCTTCGTCATATATGCACCATTTTCTTATTTATTCTTTTTAGGGAATTTCCGATAACGTTCTTGTATTCGTGACGTCCATTCCCCTTAAATAGCTCTTATCTTAGGGGAATGGATGTATCTGCCTGATTCCTCTTCCTCGAAAATACTTCTGGCAGATCAAGGGCCGCATGGCCCGTAGCACGAATATAGTGTTAGACGCAGTTGTTTCTTCTTGAATAACTCACAGCTTTCTAGCGTTTTCAAATCTATGTATTCCAAAATCTTTAATAGAAGACTTTAATAAAGTTTCTTTTAATGGGTTCAAGTTTGGTGTAAATCTAATCTCTATATTCAGTTCTGCAATTCTTTCAATTAAGTTATCTAGTGGTGTTATTTCGATTGGTTTTAATGTTTCTTCAGATATATAATAGCCTGCAAATTCATCAAATAATTCAAAGCTTTCACTCGGTAATTCATATCTGAAGGTAGTTGTCTCTTTAATTTTCTTGTACCAATCAATTTCGACAGTGATAACAATATTGGAATCAGTAAACCCAAAAAACGTATGATTGTCTTCGTTACTTATCCCTTCAGTTCTTCTATATACAATTCTAGGACAGTCCCGTGGGAAGTAAAAAGTAAATTCATGTTGCTGGTCTATTGCCCAAACAACTGGAGGCATGTTTTGTCTATTATGTTTGACTCTTGGCTTAAAAACACGTATATCAGATTCCTCACTAAAATGATAAAGCTTCATCGGCATGCCTCCTGTACTTACTGCTCTGTTAAGCAATTGCGTCTAACGTTTCAGTGTTCACGACGTCCCACCAGCTTAAGCGAAAGTAGTGAGCGGCCGCGATGCGGTTAGGTGGTGCGGATGTGTCCGCAGATTATGCTTCCATGCCTGAGTTATCTTCCTCGAATTTTCATCTCCTACTTCTTGCGGACCGAGGGGCTTGTCCCCCGATGCGTGAACACATTGTTATAGGATGTCAGCGTCCTCTTCGAAATACTTTCAATCTCAATCTATATTGATTTTCAAAAGAATGCATAGCTTATCTAAGATATCATCACAATCACCAGTAATCCAATAATCGTTAGTCACCAAGTATTGTGGGCATTCTTTATTTATTGCAATTACCTTACCAATAGGGTTAGCATTACGATACTTATCAGTCAGATTAATATTACCTTCTTCTCCGAGTCCAATAGTTAGTAATAGATCATATTCTCCTAAATCGTCCACTTCATTATTTCCATCAGTATAGTATTTGGGAACGACGCCCGTTTTCTCATGAAGACCATCAAGGTTTCCTGTAATTAAATCACAACCAAAGGAGTTATATAAATCAGCAATTCTCAAATGGGAAATCGACGGGTTAGAGTGTACGAAAAGCCCATGTAGATTTATCGCTTTATCCAGTCGTTTTTCCGAACTGTTATTTATGAGTTCGGTTATATAATCACTAGTTGGATTAAAAGCTTCATGTATAAGTTGGTTAAGCAGAGACATATCAGGTACGCCTGAAGAAACGGATATTCCAGCTCCAGTAAACACTAATACCTTCTTGTCCACTAATAATTCAGCAAGCTCACTTACATTGATGATTTGAGGGTAATTGGATGAGTCATGCTGAATAAACTGATTCTCATTATTTTGGGGATTCTGATTATTTTTCTGCAAAAAGGAATCCAATGTATGTCTAACTATGTCCACATGATTAGGAAAATACCAGTGTTTCTTACCATCCTCATATTCCTTGAAAGGGTTATTACGATTAATTAATTCAGATGACAATGTAGAGAGTGATCTAGGAATTTGCTCTTCCGTTATTATTCCAAAATAAAGTCCAATTTTTCCGTCATGAATAAAAGCACCGCGCTCAATAAAGTAACCTTCTTGATTCAATTCATTCAAACTAAAGATAAATTTCACTGATAATCACCCCTGTCCAAACTTGTGCAATTTTGGATTTTTTTTCGTTTTTACGCTGATTTCCTATAACGTTCGTGTATTCACGAACTTGCGTAGCAAGTTGTCACTGAATCTGCTTCTTCTGCCAATAACATCAAAGTGACCAAGGGCGCATGCCCGCAGCGTGAATACGGTGATAAGTGATGCATCTGACTTCTTGAAATACTTCACAAACCTAAATGTTGCCATCCTATCCTTTTTATATGTCTTAAATGACTTCATCTACATTGCTTTTTTCCTTAAGGTTTCTGTTCATTCTTTTTTAAATTATGGTTTTCATCTAGGTTTTCTAACGTTATAGTTGGACCTCCAACTGGTGCGGTTCATGGTGCGAGGATGAAACTAATTATTCTTGTGATTAAATTTGATGTTTCTACTTACTACAACGGGATACGATCTAATATTGTTGCTATTTCTGTTTGCTTTTATTAGCACTTGTATTTATATGGTTTTACCAATCCAGATGTTTCACATATCGTTCTTGTATTTACGAACTTCCTTAGGAAGTTGTCACTGAATCTGCTACTTCTGCCAAAAGCATCAAAGTGACCAAGGCGCAGCCGCGGCGTGAATAATGTGTTATATGATGTCGCAGACTTCTTTGAAATACTTTCAAAATGCCTTTCGTCACTCTACCAATTCTTTATATATCCTGCTTTTTTTAATACTAGTTTTGTGAGTGGGTTTATATTCTCTATTGGTTCTTCTAATGAAAAATATTGTAGTTCAAGTCCTTCATCATCATTTATCATTCGTTGTCCCTCAATATCAATTGCTTCAAATACTGCCATTACGTTATAGATTTCATCTCCGTGAGGATATTTGTAGTACATATCCTTACCAGAAAATATTGTTATTAATTTAAAAGTCTTTGCTCTCAATCCAGCTTCTTCGTAAAGTTCTCTTTCTGCCGCTTCTTCTAAGGATTCTCCAAGTTCTAGTGCCCCTCCAATGGTTCCCCAATCGTAACTATCCGCTCGTTTCTGGAGTAACAAATGTCCTAGTGAATTAAAAATTAAAACACACGACCCAACCATAATCAATGGTTGATTTCCTACTTTCTTTCTCAATTCCATGATATACCCGATGAAAATCACCTCAAATGTTATATTTGATTTTAAATTTATTTGCCTTTCTGCGATTTCCTATAACGTTCTTGTATTCACGAACTTCCGCAGGAAGTTGTCACTGAATATGCTACTTCTGCCAAAAGCATCAAAGTGACCAAGGCGTAGCCGCTGCGTAAATACTGTGTTAGACGAAGCTCTGTACTACCTTGAATCCACTAGTATCTTCTTTTTATTTCACTGAATATAATATTAACTATTTCTTCAACATGCAGTGTTCCATCAATTATTAAATCTGAATTTGGTTTTATCATGTTTAACATGCCTTCATAACCTTTTCTTCCACGTTTTATATAACTACTTAACTCTGCTAAAATATCTTCCGTATTCATATTTTTATAATCACGTAACATTCTTCTTGCCATTGCTATATCAAGAGGGGTATCTATATAAATAGTCAGATCTATGTTTTTCAAGTTGTTATGTAGCCTTGCAAATGGATAGTCTAACAAAATGAATTCTGAATCTTCAGAAAGAATATGATCGTTCAAATCTGTAATGAGCTTCTCTAGATTCCACTCATTACAATTATAGCCTCGCTCAACCCAATCAATAATATCTTTAGGTCCTTCTATATCATACTCATCAAAATAAATGATCTTTGCGTTATCTAGAACCTGACTCAATCGAGTTGTTATAGTAGTTTTTCCACCTCCTGAAACTGCCGAAATAGCAATTATCCTTGGTTTATTATTTTTCATTTTTCATCAACCTCCTACGGTGTTTCAAGACACTATTATTTTCCACAGAGTTTCGTCTAACGTTCTTGTATTCATGAACTTCCGCAGGAAGTTGTCACTGAATCTGCTTCATCTGCCAAAAAGCATCAAGTGACCAAGGCGGAGCCGCTGCTTGAATACGGTGTTATACGCTGTTGTAATCCGAACTCCTCGAATGAAGACAGGACGTCGGCCTTCAATTAACGTGTTTATTGTCTTTAATGCTAATCTTGCAAAATGTCTTTTAAAGAATTTAATCATGTGTTTTAATTCTCTTTAAACAATGTGTCTTATTCTTGGTTCAAGTGGTTCAAGAATCATTGTCTCTATTCAGGTTTTTGTTGTGAAGTGCTTTTCAAATGTTTTTGATTATATGCGTGAGGTTGCAAAGTGACCCTTTGCATTCAGAGTCTAACTAAGGTGAGGAAATTCAAGTAATTAGTATGATTGTAATTGCTTTTGCTTCAAACAACAAGGACGTTGTGAACGCAAACACTGAACAGAACTGTTCGGATTACAATGGCGTATAACGTTCAGGTATTCACGAACTTCCGGAGGAAATTGTCAGACAGCAATGGCATCGTTGAATTTCCTCTGCTGACCAAGGGCGGATGCCCGCCGCTTGAATACTGTGTTATACGCTGTTGTAATCCGACTTCCTCGAATGAAGACAGGACGTCGACCTTCAACATGCATTTTTATGTTTTTGGCTCTGAACAACTTGATTGTTGATTTGTATCAAATTAAGAAGCGTAATCTATATTTTGTTTTGAATACAATTTTTCTTTCATATGGTGAATAATACTTACAATAAATACTCTAATGAAATATAAAACTTTGGATAGATACGAATAGTATAAATACAAATACGACGATCGATAACCACCCTGTTATCTTTTTGTTCTGTTGGAATTCCTGTATTCCCATCACTAACATTGTTAAGCCTAAAAATAGCATCATATATGCTTGAAATTCGTAATTTTTTGTGATTAATCCATAACCAGCCAATGCAACTGTAATAATGGGAAATAGAATTCGTAAAATCGGTAACAAACTATATCGCCTCACTTTAACTCTGCCTCTTTTCTTAACTAAGGTTATTTTTTCTATCATTCTCTACAATGCTTCAAAATCAAATAGTAGTTTATGCCGATAGTAAAACAATCATACATAAGAAATACAACTAATAATTTCGGCAGATTTTCGTAACGAAATTACTTGTAACATACATTGTATAAATTGCATCATTTAATGCCCTATACGTACACGAAATAAAGGAGTATTTGTCCGTATCCGTAAATGATTTCCCATGTAATCTATGGTTATTAATATCATTTATGATGGTTTTGTTCTTATGAACTTAAACAATTGTTTTATTCTTTAATGAAGGTTTAACCAAGCGTTTCATGGGTTTCAAAGATATTCTCTTTATCAGGATGTTTATTGTAAAGTGTTTTTTTAATTGTTTTTTGATCATTATGTGTGGTAGCAAAGTAACCCTTTGCATTCGGAGTCTAACTAAGGTGAGGAGAATCTTTTGAGTAATGAATTTTTTTGTAAGTTGGTTTTCTTCAAACAACAAGGACGTTGTGAACGCACACGCTCTCAAAAACCTTCGGATTACATTGGCGTATAACGTTCTTGTATTCACGAACTTCCGTAGGAAGTTGTCACATGAATCTACCACCCTGCAAAAAGCATCAAAGTGACCAAGGGCGAATTACCGCCGCTTGAATACTGTGTTATGTGATGCACCCGACTTCTAAGATATATCTGAGAAAATCCTTATTATTGTATTTCCTTCTTCCCTATATCCGACTGCAATAAAATTCTTGAGTTCGCCTCGTTCTATCAGTTTGATATGATTGAGTTTTAAGAAACTAAATATATTGTTTGGACTAATATGTTTATCAGAGATTAAAGTTGAAATATCATCTTCCAAGCTAATTGCCCCTGCAACACCATTAAAATATTCAAGAATATTCTCGAGAAAATCAATAAAAAAATGATACTCCGTTTGTTTTATTCCTGCCTGTTCCCATTCAGGTGCATCAAACTCACTACCAAAAAAGCAATAATTCATTAAAATAGTATCTTCAGCCACTCGTTCAATAAATAATATCGACTTTCTTTCTCCAAACAAATCTATTAGTAAATTCAGTTTAGTTGAATGAATCCTCGGTGAGTAAAGATCTTCTTTATCAAAGTGATAACCTTGTTCAAATTCATTAATCTTCTCTTTAATTTTTTCACTAGCAATGGTGACTTTTTCGTGTGAAGAAACGAGATATATTATATCCTGCAAATTAGTTTCCTTTAATAAGAGACTAATTTCTAGAAAGGGCCCACCTTGTATCCAACTCATGTTCTTATTTGTCCTTTCTATTGGGTGTTTCACATAACGTTCTTGTATTCACGAACTTGCGCAGCAAGTTGTCACATGAATCTGCTACTTCTGCCAAAAAGTATCAAAGTGACTTAGGCGTAGCCGCAGCGTGAATACTGTGTTATCGGATGTCAGCGCCTTCTTCGAAATTGCTGAGAAATGATCTTTCTCCTTATTTCTCTATTCTTATTTCAAAATATCGAACTACAATTAATATTAGTTCACAAATCACTTTCCATATAATGATAGATATTAAAAATAAAATTACTCCTTGCAATACCCCTAAAGGTAAATTGTTTATTTCCTTGCCCGTATACCAATTTCCCTCTTTCAATTGTGTTTGAATAAAGTTATTCCAATATACTTTTTTCCCGAATACAATTGCTTGGTACATTATCGGTAGAATTCCTGCATAAAAAAGAACTGTTATTAAAGTGTTTGATGGTATACGTCCAAACTTAAAAATCTTATCCTTCATCATATCAGCTCCTTATACTTGTAATTAGATTTTTAAGAGTTTATGCAAAGTGGTTTGTATTTTTTGCATTGCGCTGATTTCCTATAACGTTCTTATATTCACGAACTTCCGCAGGAAGTTGTCACATGAATCTACTACTCTGTTAAAAGCATCAAATGACCAAGGTGTAGCCGCCGCGTGAATACTGTGTTATAGGAAGTCAGTGACTTCAATGATACACGTAAAGTCACTGTAAACTTTGTTTCCACTCTAAATAGAATCTTTCTAATGATATATTTAATATTTCTTCGATTCCTTCAGGATTTCTTCTAATAAATTCATTTAGAGTATTTATTCCGTATTTTTCAGTAATGAATTTTACAATCAAACCACAAATTTGATATGCTGATCCATCGAAATTATCATAGAATGTTGGACTTATGAGTTGTTCTAATGTTGGGATGTTGCTGATTATTGATCGATTTTTCAATTCATGTTCAAGTTGCAATGAAGCAAAATATGCTGTCCCCTCATCCAGCCACTTAGCCTTTCCAACAATAGGATTTATTTGTTGGATAACTTCATGAACAAATTCATGAACTATCTGAAACGTATATTCTAAATATATATCAGGATCTTCTAAACTTAGCGGTGTATATAATTTAATGATATTGTCACTTGCATCATAAGTTCCCTCGGTCTTCCGACCAATAATTTTATAAAATTGCTCTCTATCAGAGTAAACATGAACAATTGTTTTTTGATTAGGCTTAAACATAAACATATCAATGATTCGGTTATAGTTTTTTTCGAAAGCATATGCAAGTTCTTCAATCATTTCCATTGTCTTCTCATCCTTAACTGGAGAAAAAAACAATCCATGTTCTGATTCTTTAATTAAATGAAGTTTATAGTTGTTTGATTTGAGATTCATTCTTCTTTGTCCCTTCTCTCTAATATAGTATTACACTGATTTCCTATAACGTTCTTGTATTCACGAACTTGCGAATTCAAGTTGTCAGACAGCCATTACATCTTGAATTTCCGCTGCTGACCAAGGCGTAGCCGAAGCGTGAATACTTTGTTGTGCGATTTACTCGACTACTGGAACTACTATCAACTTACTTTTACTTATCACTTTTTGTAATAGTGTATTTCAATATTTTTGTTTTTTAATACCATTTTATCTTTCATTAATTCAATTTCGAATAATGAATCTTCCACTAAGATTTCTTTCTCAGTTTTCCATTGATAATTCATATTCTTCTCTTCCTCATTATATTTTTTTTTATGTACTCCACCTTCTGTTGATACCCAATTAAAAGTTTTAGCATTAATATTTGTCTCTGTTACTTCTAAATAATTATAATGTCCTAACTCTTCATCACTTCCTACTATTTGGCTCACTTGATCTGATTCCCAAACACCGAGTAACATAGCTTTATTATCTTGTTTACAGCTTGTTAAGAAAATTGAAACAATCAGTAATAACATCAATGTCATTAATTTAGGCATTTAAGTGTCCTTTCTTTATCGGTTTGGTTTTCGAGTATTTCGCATAACGTTCAGGTATTCACGAACTTCCGAAGGAAGTTGTCAGACAGCGATAACTTCCAGAATTTCCTCTGCTGACCAAGGCGTAGCCGCTGCGTGAATACTGTGTTATGTGATTGATCGCCTTCATTGAATTACTTTGATAGGTTCTTTCCTTAATGTAAGATAATGACTTGCTTGATTATATTTGTCGCTCTTTTTAAAGCCTTCATTGCAATACATTGCATTTGCTACTTCATTATTAGTCCTTAGTAATAGAACTTCAAAATATTTTCTTGATTCGTCTATTATTCTTTTCAATATGGTTTTTCCAATTCCCTTATCTCTGTATCTTTCTAAAACGTATAAATGTCTTACTCTTCCATAACCTTCTTTATTTATATATGGATCATGATTTAACCCACCAATACCTATAATCATAGAATCAATTACCACAACAAATAAAGCCTCACCCGGTTTATCAAAACGATTTATTCCTTGTTCAAATTCATCTATCAGTCTCTTAATGAAACGATATCCTTCTTTAGTGCTTTCTAATAACAACGTATCTATATCATATGACTCTAAACTTTTTATTATTATTACTTCGATTGAAACCACTTCCTTTTAAAATTTGCCGACCTATCACATAACGTTCTTGTATTCACGAACTTGCGCAGCAAGTTGTCACTGAAGCTGCTTCTTCTGCCAAAAGCATCCTAGTGACCAAGACGTAGCCGCCGCGTGAGTATGGTGTTATACGCTGTTATTGCCCTCTTTGAGTTACTTTTAATATGTCATTTAACTAATCTTCGTTTATTAATTAGACGTTGCCGTTAAACTATTCTTTAAATATCTCGAGATACCACCACAAAATCTCATAATGTCCAACAAGTTTGCCGGAAATTTCTTCGATATTTCGGATTGTAGGATCTACGCCATATTTATCTACACTTCCATCAAGAACAAACGAGCCATCTAAAGGTAGTTCATCCCTGAACTTATGTAGGGCCACAATATATTCTTGAGGTGTCTGTGTATTGAAGGATAGATTCTCTACATCATGAGAATCTATCGATTTATATATTGAAGCCTTGTCTATTTCATCATAATGCTTGATTGCCGAGATGCTATGTCCAATCTGCTTATAAACCGATGGACTATATTCCTGGGGATGGAATGTAATGGTATTTGATATGGTTATTACGATGATAACAATCCAAACAATAACAAACAGCGGAAGTTTCATCTTCCTTGACAAAAAAATACCCAGTGCAATAATAGCTGTATTTACCACAATCGTTATTGGTATGGTGATTATTCTACCGAGCCCTGTATAAGGAAACAGTTGCACCATTAAAATGATCATAATAATCGAAATCGAAAAAGTCGTTATACTGAATGCAACTATTCTCTTCAAAGCGCCAACTACCTATAAACTAAGTTGCTCATGTTTTCCAAAATATCACAGTAGCCAGTTGTTATTAAAAAATATTCTCATCATGATATGTGTTCTAATGAGAATCTTGTAATACATCCTTTAATGTATTGCAGTAATTGCGTATAACGTTCAGGTATTCACGAACTTCCGCAGGAAGTTGTCAGACAGCAAACACATCCTGAATTCCCTCTGCTGACCAAGGCGTAGCCGCCGCGTAAATACTGTGTTATACGATGTTTGAGCCTTCTTCGATTTAACTTACAACTATATTTTTTGGACAGCCCAGGTCACCACATCCCCCTGAAGCAGCACTCTTTGTCCATCTCTACTAATCTCAACTTCGTAAGGTTTAACCGTTTGTTTGATTAGTTTCCAAGTATTATATTGTCTACTAAATTTCTTTAGCAAATAATCTGTTTCAAAAAGCAACTCATACATAGGCTCTAAGGCCGTTCCTGTTTCAACCTCTGTCTCTCTGATATTGGTACTTATAATAAAACAATTAATCCCACCATTTTTTGTCCCGGTAATCATATCCCCAAGAAACTTATCGAAAATTTCTTCAGATGCCAGATGTTCAATACTAGAAACTGAAAAAATAAAATCATATATATCACGGTCAATATTAAAGTCACTTATATCCGTAACTTCATATTTTAGATTTTCTAATACATTGTACTCATGTCCATATTGAACTAATTTCTCTATTGCACTTTCTAGTAAATCAACGCAAACTACAGTGCCGTTCCGGTTTGTTAATTTTTCAGCTAAAGGGATACTATTTCTTCCTACGCCACACCCCAGATCTAATACCGTAATTTCTGAACGATTACTAACTATTTCAAATAAATCCATTATTGTTTTTACGGGTTTATGTAACCATGAGCCTTCTTCAAATAATTTATTATTCTGATAACAGTGATCATGATATTCTTTTTCTTTCATTCTTATAATCTCTAGTTTGTTCATATGCAACTCCAATCTCTAAAGTATTTGCTCAATATCGTATAACGTTCAGGTATTCACGAACTTCCGCAGGAAGTTGTCAGACAGCAATCACATCCTGAATTTCCTCTGCTGACCAAGGCGCAACCGCTGCGTGAATACGGTGTTATGAGATGTTGCCGCCTTCTTCGAGATACTTACAAATAGTTTTTCAGGGTTTTAGTTAATATCTCCGATATAGGTTTCAACTTTTGTGCTTGTATTAATTTTTTTAAGTTCTTTAATAATATCTTTAGGATAAAAATTATGTCTTTCTAATTCATCGATCTTAAGCCATTCAATTCCGATTTGATCAAAGTCTGGTTCTAATTGATATTTTCTTTCTTCATCGATCTCACAAGAGAATATATGATTAACTATATGTAGTCCTATGTCCCTTTCTGAATGTTCATGATTCTTTCCAATATATTCTCTTACAAAAATTAATTTTGCGTTTTTTATACTTGCTCCGACTTCTTCCCGAATTTCACGGTGAAGAGCTTCCAATAGTGTTTCTCCAAATTCCTGGCCTCCTCCAGGCATAATAAATTCAATGACATTGTCCTCTTGTTTCTTTATCGTTAGAATCTGATTATTTCGAATAATCAAGGCACAGACGGAACTTCTGATCTTCACTATTAAGCCCTCCAAACAAATATTTTTGAGTTTTTCAAAATTCTCGATCATTCAATCTAATCTATAGATAAGAATATATTCATCTTTAATTAGATTTTCGGCGATTTCTCATAACGTTCTTGTATTCACGAACTTGCGTAGCAAGTTGTCACTGAATCTGCTACTTCTGCCTAAAGCATCAAAGTGACCAAGGCGCAGCCGCTGCTTGAATACTTTGTTATAGGATGGAGCCGAC
>NZ_JBXCIY010000038.1:0-11739 GCF_056786395.1 Paenibacillus sp. Y951
TTCATGTTATCTTCGTGTTAGAAATTCAAGTGAGTTTCTCGTTACATTGTGTAAGTTTGAAGCTCGTCTTGTTTTCTTCGTGTGTCTCGCAATCTTCTGCGGCGACAAGAAATAATATACCATAGAACGTAAAGCTATTGCAAGCTTTTTTGACTATTATTTTAATTTATTTTATTACATACTATATGATGATGTAATTATACATAATACTACTACATCATGTATTAGTTTAATCATTATTAATATTTATTATCCTTCAGGCACATCGTTCTTTTCTTTATTCATTATTATTTATTCTAATATTTATATACATCCTTACTATTATAAACGCTATTTACTCTATTTATAGATCTTCATATACTCCATTATTGCTTTAGTTTTGCTCGCTTGCCTATGATACACTTTACTTAATAGCGGAAATTCATCAATGGACTTTTTGAATTTCAACTTATATTGTTAATAGGAGACTTATTATGAAAGTTAATATTTTAATTGCAGATGATGATTCATCAATCCGTTCTTTGTTAAAGTTCATACTTACTAAAGAAGGCTATATTGTATATGAAGCTGCTGATGGGGAACAAGCTTCTCGTATACTCACACAATCTCACATTCATCTTGCAGTCATTGATATTATGATGCCCATAAAAAATGGTCTTGAGTTATGTCAGGAAATTCGGCATCAATATGATATCCCTATCCTCCTTCTAACTGCAAAAGGTGAATTAATCGATAAAGAAAAAGGATATTCTTCTGGCACCGATGACTATCTAGTAAAGCCATTCGAACCTAAAGAATTATTGTTTCGCATTAAAGCATTATTAAGACGCTATCAACTGGTCTTTTCTAATTACATTCGATTAGGTGATATTACTATTGATCGGGAAAGTTATGTCGTTAAACATGAATCAACGATTATTGATCTCCCTCTAAAGGAATTTCAATTGCTTACTCAGCTTGCTGAAAATACCGGACGCATTTATACAAGAGATCAATTGATTCAATTAATCTGGGGGATTGATTATAATGGTGATACACGTACCGTTGATGTTCATATTAAACGTCTACGTGAACGCTTTGCCCCATACGATAATCAAATTATTATTACAACTGTTAGAGGGTTAGGGTATAAGCTTGAGGTGCTTGCATGAAAACACTTTATGTAAGAATAGTACTTATTTTCATTGGTATTACTTTTCTAAGCGCGATAGCAGGACTAATCGCTACTGATATCTACTACAAAAATGTTCTGCTCAAAAATAATGAATTAAGAACGATTGATGTCGCCTATTCCATGCAAACACTATTTCAAGATAAGCTTGCTGTTCAAGACCTTTCATTTATGAATAACACTGCACAACTTGGTTATCAAATATATTGGGTTTCACCTAAAGGTATCAGTTCTGCTTATGGCACTCCCTTTAAGCGTAATGATCTATCGTCATTACAATTAGAAACTGTATTATCCGGAAAGTTGTATAGTGGAATGTCTAGTCAAAATCAATCCTTTACGCTGTTTGGATTTTTCAACAACAGCTTGGCTAATACAATCGGAATTCCGATCGAAACAAACGAAGGAACTGCCGCATTATATGTACGGCCAGATCTATTGCAACAAAGTGGTGAGATCCGACTTATTATGTCCATGCTATTAGTATCAAGCTTTATATTCAGCTTAGTTTGTATTCCTATTATGAGTCGTTTCATTGTTCGTCCGATTAAACAGCTTACCAATGCAACGAAGCAGCTTGCCAAAGGAAATTATAATAATCATTATCTCCACTTAGGGCGAGTAGATGAAATTGGTGAGCTTGCACGTAACTTTAATTATATGACTAATGAGTTAAAGCGAGCAGATGAGATGAAACAACAATTTGTTTCTGATGTTTCACACGAATTTCAAACACCGTTAACCTCTATTCATGGCTTAGCGCTACTGTCAGCTGATCATACGATTACAAAAGAAGATCTTATTGCTCATATGGACATTATTGCAATGGAGAGCCAGCGTCTATCCTCTATGAGTAAGCAATTATTGAAACTGGCATCTCTAGACCAGGAACAACAAATACATAAAACTCATTTTCGAATAGATGAACAGATTAGACAAGTTCTTATTATGTTAGAGTGGCAATGGGCTGATAAAAATCTGCAGCTAGATATTGACCTAGTGGAAGTATCGATGTACGGAAATGAGCAGCTGCTTTACGAAGTTTGGCAAAATCTAATTACAAATGCGATTAAATTCTGTTCTGATCACGATAGCTTAATGATTATAATGAAGACTCCCAGTGAACTTGATCCACAGATTATTGTTAAAATTACTGATAGTGGGGAAGGAATACCAGCAGAACAATTATCAATCATATTCGAAAGATTTAGTAAAGTGAGTAAGTCACGGAGTCAAAATGAACATTCTGGTAGTGGTCTCGGATTATCCATTGCCCATAAAATCGTTTCATTACATTCAGGTACCATTGATGTTGAAAGTAAATGGAAAGTTGGAACTACGTTTACTGTAGCTTTACCGGCTGCAGATAAAACTAATATGAACTAACGGTGAGCTGTATCCGATATTTGTATCGCGGATGCAGCTTCTTTATTATTCCTTACTATGCTACTAATAAACTATTCCATATCATCGTAGTCAACTTCCATTGCATTTTGAATATCATCTGCTGTAATTGTAATGAGCTTGTAATTACTTTCATCATATAACTTAATTGCCCGTTCTTTCACAAATTTTACGTTGCTAGGTGCCGCTTCATCGTCATAAAATAACACCATCCCATCTGTTTTATGAAATAATAATTGATCTCTAGCTTGAAACTGCCATGGACCTACATAGGGCTGTTTACTTACTTCAGCATAGAAATCAACCTGCTCTTTAATGGAATTGTAGTATTCCTTACGTTCATCCTTCCAATTTTCTTCTTGATTAGCAAAAGCAGTAATCATTGAAAGTTTGATATGCGGATATAGCTCCTCTCGCAATTCTATAATAACTTCGCTTGCCCATAGATCAAATCCATACTGTCCAGGAGTAATAATCCACTGGGCACCTTCCTCTATAATTGAAATGATCTTTGATCTAAAGGCTTTCTTAATAAATGGAATAGCCTTGTTCTTCTGATCAAATATTTGTAGCTCATGTGCACGATATCCTGTAACTAATACATTTTTCATATTCACCCGAACCTCACTATAAATTTTTGTATCTGACTTATGATGTAAGTATAACTGTTCTACTATTTCATGACGACTCCTATTACAACTTTTGCTGATGTACATACATGTTCAACCTCCATCCAAAAAATTTCAACCTTAAATCGTAGTTTTGTCTCCTCTTCAATTGATGTTAATTACTTTATAGTAAATATTGTAAGCGAGTTACTAATAGAGAGGGGTTTATTATTCATGGTCAAAATGAAAAAATCGCTAATGCTTCTAATTGCTACTGTTTTGGTATTTACTCTAGCAGCTTGCGGCAATAGCAACAATGAAAAAACACCAGGTAATACTAACGGTAAAACAAACAATAACAACAGTAAAACAGACACAAGTGAAAAGGTGGAGCTTTCCTTCTGGACATTAGGTAATGTCAATTATGAGGATTTGGCTAAGCAGTACACAGCTGAACATCCAAACGTTACGATTAAGATTCAAAATACTGGTGACCAATCGGCTCATCATAACAACCTGACAACTGCACTATCCGCAAATTCTGGTGCACCTGATATCTTCCAACTTGAAATTGGTTTCATGGAACGTTTCATTAACGCTCAAGATAAGTTCTACAATTTGAATGATCTTGGTGCCAATAACGTAAAAGCTAATTTCCTTGATTGGAAATGGGCTCAAGCTTCTTCTGTAGACGGTGCATTCCAAATTGGTCTTCCTACTGATATTGCACCTACAGTTGCCTATTATCGTGTAGATCTTGCTGAAGCTGCTGGTCTTCCTACTGATCCAACTGAATTTACTGCTGCAATTGATAGCTGGGATAAATTCGCTACTGTAGCAAAAGCATTTACTGAAAAAACTAGTAAACCTTTTGTTGATTCAAGAGACTTAATCTACAACGCACTACGTGATCAATCTGACGGTCAAATTTACTTTGACAAAGAAACTGGTGAATTTATTGGAGATCAAAATCCCCAAGTGAGAAAAGCTTATGATTATACAATTAAAGGTATTCAAGAAGGTTGGGTTGCCAACTATGCACTTTGGGCTCCAGATTGGGCTCAAGCAACTAATGATGGTGGATTTGCGGTTCTTTCTGGCCCAGCTTGGATGCTTGGTAACATTAAAAGCAATGGTCCAGATTCTTCAGGTCAATGGCGTATTGCTCAACTTCCTGAAGGTGCAGGAAACTGGGGTGGATCATTCATCTCCCTTCCTAAAGAAGGCAAGCATCCAGAAGAAGCTTATGCATTTATTGAATGGATGACAAGTCAAGAACAACAGCTTGCATCGTTCACAGTTAGTGGTCTTATGCCTTCTACTCCTGCTTTGTTTGAAGAGCCGGCATTTAAAGATTACACTGATGAATTCCTTGGTGGCCAAGCTTCTGCTGCAGAATTTGCTGCTGCTGCTGCTCGTGTTGCTCCTGTATACTATGGTCCACTTCATGACCAAACAGATTCATTTATTAAAGAAGCTATTCAAAACGTTCAAGAGAAAAATGCAGATCCAGAAGCAGAGTGGAATACTGCAATTGAGAAAATCAAAAACCTTGAAAAACGTAGCTAATTAGAAGTTCATTATTACAATAATTAGATCAAGATCGCAGGAGATTCCTGCGATCTTGAATTATTAATTCCTACTTGGAGGTGCCACATGTCTTCAACTGCACAGACATCCATAAATACTGCAGTTCCCAAAAGAAAACGTCTATCAGAGCGTAAGAGAGATAATGTCTTTGCTTATTTGTTCATTTCACCATTCTTTTTATTATTTGCTGTTTTTGGGTTGTATCCAATACTATTTACCGTTTACTTATCATTCTTTAAATGGGATGCACTTGGTCCAATGAAATATATAGGATTACAAAACTACCAGTTTGTAATCGAAGATTCTATATTTTGGACTTCCTTTTCTAACACCTTAATTATTAGTCTTATGGGTACGGTTCCGCAATTAATTTTTGCATTAATAATAGCTGTATTTCTTAATTCTGCCTTTACAAAATTCAAGCAAACTTTTCGTGTTCTTTATTTCATGCCTAATATTACTTCCATAGTAGCCGTAACCTTAGTTTTCAGTGCTATTTTTAGTAACAACGGTATGGGTAACTGGGTATTAGATTTATTCGGTATTGACCCTATGGCTTGGAATTCGGGCTGGTGGGGTGTCAAAATAGCGATTGCTACGATGGTAATGTGGCGCTGGGCTGGTTATAACATGGTTATTTACTTGTCTGGATTACAAAGTATACCAACTGATTTATATGAGGCAGCTCGAATTGACGGCGCAGGGCGTTTTCAACAGCTTACTAAAATTACGCTCCCTCTATTAAAACCCTTTATTATTTTCACAGTACTTATGTCTACGATTGGATCGCTGCAATTATTTACAGAGCCTTTTGTATTTTTAGGACAATCTGGTACTAGCTCCACTCGTTTAGAAGGAATTACAATGGTTGTGTATTTGTACACGGAAGCATTTGGTAATAACTTCTTTGGTACTGCTGCTGCAACTGCAGTTATTTTACTGCTGATCACATTCTTATTTTCTATGGTTAATATGTGGATTTCTAATAAACTAGGCGGAGATACGGAGGGATAAATGCGATGAAAGCAAGTCTTGGTGATAAACCTAATGCTCTTACAACAACTTTTTACTATATTTTCTTAGCTATCGGTGCCATAATATCAATTTTCCCTTTCTATTGGATGTTCGTTATCGCTTCTAATCCTCGTGGTGCGGCATCGCATATTCCTCCAATTATTACAATAAGTGATCAATTTATTAATAACTTTAATAAAGCTTTAGAAAAAACAGAATTTTGGACTGCCTTTGGTAATTCCTTATTTGTTTCATCTGTCGTTACTGGATCTGTTGTACTTTTTTGTTCCCTTGCAGGGTATGCATTTGCAAAATACAATTTCAAATTCAAAAACTTTATGTTTTTCTTTGTTATAGGTACATTATTCATACCACAACAGCTTAGTGTTCTACCAACGTATGTAATTATGGCAAAACTGCAATGGATTGATACTTATAAAGCGCTAATTGTCCCTGCGATGGTTAATGCATTTGGTATTTTCTGGATGAGGCAATATATTTCAAGTTCTGTTCATTCAGAATTATTAGAAGCAGGTAAAATTGATGGCGCAGGACACTTCCGAATCTTCTTTACCATTGTACTGCCAATCATAACACCTGCTGTCGCTACATTAGGTATTTTCACATTTTTGAACACTTGGAATGATTTCTTCTGGCCATTAGTAGTTCTTAAGGATAGAAGTCATTACACTATTCAAATTGCACTGCAACAACTATTTACGACGCGTGATGGTCTTGACTACGGAATGATTATGTCCGCCACTTTCATGGCAACATTACCATTACTTATTGTCTTTCTATTATTCAGTCGTTGGTTTATTGCTGGATTAACCTCAGGAGCTGTAAAGAGCTAAAAAAAGATATTATTCAATAAAAGTTGACAAATTAACACTTATTAAGTAGAAATAGAAGAAGGTATAATTAAGGGATGTGAACCGTCTTGAAACTTCGACGCAAAATATTACTAGCTAATATCCTTCTTGTGTTTTTACCCGTTATTGCAATGGGTACTATATCTTATCTTAATTTTTCAAAAGCAATTTCGACAAAATCTAGCAACTTTTATTGGGTCTCCTTAATGGAAACTGATCGTAGATTACATTATGCACTAAGCGAAATTACATCGCTATCAAATTCTGCAATCACTCAGTCTACTCTTCAGCAAACAATAAAAAATTTTAACGATATATTAAATTATGATATACGTCAGGAAATAAACAAATCATTAATTAATCACCCGATGGTACAATCATTTTCCTTATATTCCAAAGATCGGTTGGTTTACAGCTATAACTCGACAGACTCACTATTAGATTTGAAAGCTCAGCCTTGGTACTCTGCCATGGTTGAAGCAGATGGAAGACCTGTATGGTCAGGTCCAGGTGAGAATGGTTCGGAAGCTGAAAACCAACCGTTTCTCATTCATGCACGGATTATTAAAGATTATTATTCGCTTGGAGACATTGGCTCTATTGTAATTAATCTAAAATCAAATTTATTTGATCAAGTTTTTTGGGAAACGGCTACTATGGACCAAGGAAATATATTGCTACTTAACAAATCAGGATCTATTGTATATGACAAATCCGGAGAGCATATTGGAGCTACTGTCTCCTTTCCTTTCCTTGATGATAATAATGAAAGCGCTAAAAACAATTTTGTTAGCCGTTATAATGGTGTGAAGTCATCCATTACATATATGCAATCTCAACAATCTGACTGGTATTTAGTTGCGATAACTCCTACAAGTATATTACAGGCAGAATCATCTACCATTCGTAATACTGCTCTTCTACTTGCTGCCTTTTCTTTAATTTCTGCCCTATTGTTTGATAAGTTTTTTGTTCTCCGATTAGTTAAAAGTATTAATAGCACAGTAAGTGGCATGAGGCGAGTAGAACAACGTAATTTTGTTCGCATAGCAACTGAACCAACCAAACATTATGACGAGACAGATATGCTTGTACTTGGCTTTAATAGAATGTCTTCTCAAATCGAAGAATTAATCCATCAAGTAGAAATTGAACAATCTATGAAGAAGGAAGCAGAGTTACAAGCTCTAGTCTCGCAAATTAATCCGCATTTTATATACAATTCTCTAGAGTCAATTAATTCAATGGCTGTATTGCAGGGAAACAAAAATATTAGTCGGATGGTTATTTCACTTGGTCGACTACTACGAATTAGTATTAGTGAAAATAAAGAGCTTATTCCGCTTTCTACTGAATTTGAGCATGTTCGCCACTATATGAATATTCAAAAGTTCCGCTTTGAGGATAAATTCGAATATACATTTGATCTGCCAGAACATCTCAAACATTATATGACACAAAAACTTATTGTACAGCCTATTGTTGAAAATGCATTATATTATGCCATTGAACCAATGGAAAACGCAGGTTATATCCATGTGCGAGCTTCAGAAGGGAAAAACGAAATTTGGATTGATATTATCGATAATGGTCCAGGTTTCAATGAGGATGTCCTTAAAAACCTTTGGATTAAAGAAGCCGCTTCAATGAATAAATATAAAGATAGCAGTGTTGGCTTGCGCAATGTTCATGAACGAGTTCGTATTCGATTCGGTAGTCCATTTGGAATGATGATTTGTTCCACTCCTGGTTTTGGCTCAATAGTTCGAATTCGTGTTCCAAAAATCATTCCTTAATGAAACCGGATTACAATAATTTCCCAAATGAGAGGGATACATATGCGTAAGCTCAAAAACATGCATTGGATTATTTTATATGTTATTTTATTAGCTACAACAATTGTTTATAGCATTCCAAAAGTTAATGAAAATACAAATATAACGGAGACAGAAAAAACCACCATTTCATTTCGACATGTATGGACGCTAGAGCATGATCTTCCGATGCTTAATATTTTTCGAGATGTAGTGGAAAAATTTGAAGAAACACACCCAAATATTAAAGTTAACTTTGAAGGACTTGATCAAACGAATCATCGTGAACAAAAATTACGAAGTGAGATGATTACGGGAACACCTCCTGATATGTTTGTCTTATTTGGCGGTGCAGAGCTAGATCCCTATGTAAGAGCAAATCGTTTATTAAACTTAAATGACTTTATTTCTGAAAATGAATTAGATTTCATTGATTTATCCCATTGGACCTACAATGATCAAGTATTTGGTCTTCCGTTTGAAGGACATGCGCAGCCATTATTTTATAATAAAGAGATATTCAAAAAACTAGAAATAACTCCTCCAACTACAATTGATGAATTAAATACTGCCATTGATATTTTAAAAAGGAATAACTATATTCCCTTTACATTTGGCAATAAGGAGCTTTGGCCAGGTGGTGTGTATGCCCATTATTTAATGGATCGTTATGCAGGACCACAATTAATTGAGCAGATTGCTAATGGTCAAGCCTCCTTTAATAATGACAATTATGTTAAAGCATTTGATCAACTTCAGCATTGGATATCAACAAATACATTCAACGACAATTATTCTAATATTTTTTCAGCGGATGCTATTCATTTGTTCAATGAAGGCAAAGCTGCTATGTATCTTAACGGCAATTGGGATATTACTTTATTTCAATCTCCTGAGGGCTCAATAGATATTCAAGATAATATTGGAGTCATAGCATTTCCTACATTGGAGAAAGATGAGGAGCAATCAATAGCAGGCGGGTATACTATTGGAATTGGATTATCTGCCAATCTAACAGGACTACAAAGAACTGCTGCATTAGAGCTGCTTAAAGCCTTTTATACGGAAGAAGTTCAACTGAAAATTGTATATGAAGCAGCACGGTTACCATCAATGGATATTCCATTTGATGTTAGTCAAACAGGTCCCGTATTTGCACAAGTTATTGAACTATTAGAACAGAGCCCACAAATTTTTCTCGCTTATGATAATATTTTGCCTCCTGAGATTAGAAAGGAATTTTGGACGATTACCGATAGTTTGTTCAAATTAGAAATAACGAGTGAAGAGGCCTTACAACAATTAGATCAGGCCTCACAATCTTATTTTCAGCTGATTAACAGCTATGGAGGGGATTCTACTGGAGCGCACTAAATATACAGTACTTCTTGTCGACGATGAACCAATTATATTGAGAAGTCTTGAATTTGCTATTCCTTGGGATGAACTTAATATTACTAAAGTTATGAAGGCCAAAAATGGTGAAGAAGCGCTGCAGCTTTTTCATGAGTATCAACCCGATATTATTATTAGCGATATACGTATGCCGTCTATTAATGGCATCACGCTAATGTCTGAAGTCATGCACATTAATCCTCAATTAATTTTTATAGTCATTAGTGGTTATAGTGAGTTTGAATATGCAAGAGAATCACTTGGTCATGGAGCGACCGGCTATTTGCTAAAGCCAATTGATCATGATGAACTTACTAGTATGCTTGAAAAATCAATTGTTAAATTAGAAGGAAATCGCAAAGCCAAGCAACAAAGTGAGCAATTACTTGATTCCGTACAAGCACTCTCTTTACTTGCCAGAGAGAGAATGTTTGCTGAACTGATCGAAGGAAATCAAAGACCATTACAGCATATGAAATGGTTGGAGGATAATACTTTGAGAAAACCTTATTATATTAATGTCGTTCAATTAGATCATTTCTCAACAATGAATAAGCAATGGTCTGAGGATGAAAAAAGACTTTGGTTTTTTGCTGTTCGTAACATATTAGAAGAATGGTCAAAAAATAATGAAGGATTAGCTGCATTTCCTTTTCATAGTGGCGAATGGATCATCATCTTTGAAAATGTAACGGATATACAAAAGCGTAAAATGGGTGAAGAAATTGTCCAGCTAATTAAGCAATACTCTAAGCTATCTTGTTCTGTTGGAATCAGTAAACAAGTACAAGGAATTGAACAACTGCACACTGCATATCAAAGCGCATATGATGCCTTGCATCAACGTTTTTATTCTGGTCTAGATCATGTATTTATTGATTCGAAACAACTAATACAAAGTGACAACTCTTCTTCAATGTGGAAATATCCTAAATGGATTGAAAAGGAATTGATTCAAAGCATTCGTACTTTAGAGCTATTTCGGATTTTACAGCTACTAGATATTTTGAAGGTAGAATTAGAAACGGGTGGCTTAACAAAAGATTCCCTCATTCGTTATATTGTTGAAATTACAGTCATTTCACGTCGTGAATTTGAACATATGAATTTAATTATTGATAGCTCTGTGGATTATTTAATTCAAAACCTTATGGAATCCACTACACTTGAACAAGCGATCGATATATTAAAGGAAGCATTTAGTAGCTGGATTACAACTAATCTTCAGCATCAATCGAGCGATGATGGATCAGCTCTTATTGGAAAAGCCAAATCCTATATCGATAATCACTATCATAATGATATCGGCATAGACGAAGTATCTGAGTTTGTTGGACTTAGCGCTAGTCACTTTTGCACTATATTCAAACAAGTATCAGGCTCAACATTTCTGGAATACGTTACCCACTGTCGCATTGAAAAGGCTAAATATATATTGTCAAATACTGAGGTTAAAGTATATCAACTAGCACCTCTTGTTGGCTACCAGGATTCTAAATATTTCACGCAAGTGTTCAAAAAGTTAACAGGTATGACTCCATCCGAATATCGTTTATTGGCTTAATAGATCACCCTATGATTCCAAGTTAACTATTATAAATTAGTTAGTGCTAATGAGAACGCTCCATATATAAAGTGGAGCGCTCTTTTTGTTTGATCAAAAGTATACAATAGACATGTGTACCCTATTGGTACATGAGCACTGGAGCGAGCGATGAATGGCAGCTACGTCAGCATTACTCGGTGATCACCCGTTAGAAAACAACAAAAAAGCCTACTGCATATGCAGTAGACTCATCCGTGCTTGGCGACGTCCTACTCTCCCAGGACCCTGCGGTCCAAGTACCATCGGCGCTGAAAGGCTTAACGGT
>NZ_JBXCIY010000039.1:0-9225 GCF_056786395.1 Paenibacillus sp. Y951
GTAACTTTTTCAACATCACCCAAGCCCTTAATGGTGAGTCCTCTAGTTATTTCTGTTCCTTCGGTGTATAGTGATTCAGCGTGTCTAACCATATAGATGATGGTCTTCATATTATCCTCCTTGAATTGCTAACTTTTTACTGAGATTTCACATAACGTTCTTGTATTCACGAACTTGCGCAGCAAGTTGTCACTGAATCAGCTTCTTCTGCCAAATTCATCAAAGTGACCAAGGCGTAGCCGCCGCTTGAATACTGTGTTAGCTGATGTTCGGTTCTTCTATGAGATTCTTTCAAAAACTGTTCCATTATCATTTCTATTTGCATATAAATCCTTCTCAGTGATAACTACTTGATTAATTTTATTGTCTTCACTAATGAAGTTTGCAATTACACTCATGTCATCAAGATAAAATTGACTACTACTTTTAGGTTTCAGCTTTTTGTTCCCGAATATAAACAAGTGATCATCTATCAATTCGACTTTTAAGTTAAATTTCAAATCTTGATTGTGGTATATGCCTGTATAACTATTAAGTAAAGATAAGTCCAGATATGGATCAGGGATATATCTCAAATCAAATTCATTTATCAATTGCATCTCATACAATGGATAATTCCGTCTAGAGTTTTCGATAATTAATGTTTCGATCATCACTTCTTTGACAATTTTATTAGCAAGTGCAGCGTAATCTAGAAAAAAGGTTATATGTGATTCGGGGCCCTGCTCCATACGGTTTAAGAAATACTTTTCATGTTTATATTCATTGTGTTTCCGTAGTAAAAAATCTTCTTTACCTCTAATATCAATCATCTTTTGTATTGAGGTTGCAGCATCATCTTGATAAAAATATATCAATTTGCAATCTACTTCTCTGAAAAGCTCACTTACATTCACAATCAAAGATTGAATTACCTTTCGATCCACGTCTTTATGTAGCAAATGAACAATAGGACTTTGGAATAAAGCAGATTCCATCACAATAACATCGCTATCATATTGATTTAAAAGGAACTTTTTCCACCTTTCCAAATATGATTCAATAAAGATATTGTAATCATCAAAAGATTCAGAATAAATGATTGGATGATTATATGTGGTCTCAAAAAATAAATTGCAGGTGTAATCATTCCTTTCAAATTGATTTGCTATAAATCGGGCAAATGTTGATTTTCCAGATCCAGGAATACCTTCGACGAATACCAATTTCTTCATTGAATCATCCCTCTCATAAATGCTTTAACCGAATTTCAGCTAACGTTCAGGTATTCACGAACTTGCGCAGCAAGTTGTCACTGAATCAGCTTCTTCTGCCAAAATCATCAAAGTGACCAAGGCGTAGCCGCCGCTTGAATACTGTGTTAGGTGAAGTACGTGCCAACTTGAAATACCCCCTATATTATTCTCCTAGCTTTATCATATAATTAAATACATCCTCCATTGGCTTAATTTCAAGATGGCCTTCAAGTTGTTTAGATATGAATTCAATATCTTTTGCTCTTTCTTTTAATCCCTTATCATAGTATTTCTTTATATCATGTATCATGTCTGACTCAGATTTATATCTATCAAACCTTTCCAAGATATAAAATTCTTTGAGTTTCAAGTATATAGAGAATAAGTCCTTAATGTTTCTCGCTACTTTTTTTACTGGATTATCGAACATCATAGGTTGAATAAACAAGATGGGTGCTTCATCTAAATCGCTAATTGTTCCTTTCAGCGTTGAGAAAGCAAAATGATCTCCACCCATTCCCGTGGAAGCAAATACTTTGGCATCATCGGGCGTACAATCATACTTCATGCCTTCTTCACTACGAATATATAGCCCAATATAATGGTCTAGAGTTGCATCGTAATGATTCCTTAGCTCATTATCCAGCTGAAGTAGTTTTGATATTGTATTGGAATTTAGAGTATTTTGATTCATAATTGCTCCTTAAAATTCTTTGCATGTATTTCACCTAACGTTTCTTGATTCACGAATTTGCGAATGCAAGTTGTCAGGCAGCAAGCACATCCTTGAATTTCCTCTGCTGACCAAGGCGTAGCCGCTGCGTGAATCTTATGTTAGGTGATGCATCTGACTTCTTGAATTACCAGTCAACATAGTATGTGATTACCTATTCAATCCTTTTTGATTTTTTCAATAATTAAATCCAATTTTTCTTCTATACTTCTGACTGATATTTCTGTGTTTCTACTACTAGTTAGCATTCGACTTACAAATAACCAAAAACTCACAAAAAACAATACGATCAATCCAATAACTAAGATTTGAGGAATGAGTCTATATAGATCTAGCACCATCTAATATCATGTCCCTTCTCTATCCTTAAAGATATTTATCCATCATCAGAAATCCCGAAAATTTTATAATCAATTTTGAATGTGTTTACTCTACCTGATTACTGAAAACTATTTGATATCTGTACTCCTATGTCTTCATGTATTTCACTGAAGTTGTTTTGAAGGTTTTGATTTTCACAACTTATCTCAGAGTTGGAACTCCAACTAGGGCATTAATTGATGATAATGCAAAAAGTCAATAATGAGATTATATATGTGATTTCTTTATTTTTTTCTGAATAGAATTTCCAAAATTATCTATTTAACTTCTTTCATTTTTTAAAATATGGTTATTGAAATCCAGATGTTTCACCTAACGTTCAGGTATTCACGAACTTGCGTAGCAAGTTGTCACTGATTCTACTACTCTGCCAAAAACATCAAAGTGACCAAGGCGGAGCCGCTGCGTGAATACTGTGTTATACGACGTAACTGGCATCTTTGAATCAAACTTCAAAGTCTGCTCTTTCTTTTTGGTGTGAATTAAAAATGTACTTTGGATAATTGTTTGCGATAGACGGTATTTGAAATTCAGAAAAGTATTTTAACTCCTTCATTTCTTCATTATCAGGGTTCAAATCTCCACCTATTACCTTACAATCAAAAACAATACTTAGGTACTCAACCTGATGTCCATTAGAATATGTATGTCTACGTTTTTCACCACCATAAACTCCTATTATTCGTTCAGGATATATTATTAAACCTGTCTCTTCTTGCACTTCCCTTATTATCGCTTGTGCAGGTGTTTCACTCAGTTCAATCGCTCCAGCAATAAGCCCCCAATTCTCTTCATTGTGCTTTCTTCCAAACAAAATTTCCTTGTTTTCATTTCTAATTATCCCCACAACTGCTGGCATAAAGATAAGTTGATTTCCAATTTTCTCTCTAAGGTTTTTGTAGTATTCTGACATCCCCATAGTGTTAGCTCCTTTCGTCTTTTCAGTTATGTCGTATAACGTTCAGGTATTCACGAACTTCCGCAGGAAGTTGTCACTAAATTTACTACTCTGCCAATAGCATCAAAGTGACCAAGGGCGTATGCCCGATGCGTGAATACTGTGTTATCGGATGTCGGTACTTCATTGAAAAATCTCATCATGTAACTTCTCAAATTTAATCATTGTGTCATTCCAATTTTCTGAAATGGAATTGCCTTCTTCCCATCCGGCTACTTTTAATGATTTTCCGAATTTTTCAATATCAATTAACTCTTCCTTTGTGTAGATATCATTGTCATTGTATGTTGTGTTTACATATTCACTTAGATATACAAATAAATCCATTAGCACTTCCTCATCCTCATTACTTAAACCCGTTGCTAACCCAGAAACAGATATTGTAGTAGCAATTCCTCTAGTTATATCTTCTATTTTCGCTTGAATTACTTCATGATTGTTCCAGTTATTGTTTGCTTGTTCTTCAATATCTTTTTCAAGCACAATCAATTGTGTTTGAACTAAACTAAAGGCTAGTCTTTCTTTTATTATATCTAATCTATCACGATCATTCTTTTGATATAACATAAACAAAATTAAAGCGATGATAAGAACAACATTCATTAAAACTAATACCGAGTTTTTTGACATTTTCCATTCCTCTCTTTACCGATTTCCGATAACGTTCAGGTATTCACGAACTTCCGCAGGAAGTTGTCACTGATTCTACTACTTCTGCCAAAAGCATCAAAGTGACCAAGGCGGAGCCGCTGCGTGAATACTGTGTTATAGGATGTCAGCGCCTTCCATGAGTTAACAAATTAAAATGTTTAACCTGTCAATTATAATGGTCTTACAAATCCTCTTATCCTATGTGCTTGACTGATGCAAAACTATCGATTGTATAACTACTATTTTCATAAATAAGTTCAGTAATAGAACATTCAGAGACTAAATTACTTTGTTTATCTATAAAATTAGTATGTAATCTATTAAGTTTACTTTCCGGAAAAGTATTTACTAAATAATCCGTTAATAATCCTCCATGGGTGACGATCACAATATTACTACCAGATGGATATTTTTTTACTAGTTCAGATAGCAATGATGAAAGTCTTTCACATGCCTGCCTTGCAGAATCACCTACAGGTGGTATATAGTCAGGATCGCGTGTACATTTCTCCCATATCTCGACAAACTCTGCAAAGGTTTGACCTGGTAAGTCACCCCAGTTAGCACGTTCTCTCAAGCGGTTATCAATTCTTATTCTTGATTTTGTTTTTAATGAAATGTATTGTGCAGTTTCTAAAGCTCGTCTAAGTGGGCTTGAAATAATCGCAGTAATAGGTGTTGTAGAAAGATATTGAGCCGTTGATTGGGCTTGTTTAATACCTTCCAGTGTAATTGGCACATCACCAATTGCTTTTTCTTTTATCCCATGTCTTACAAGAAAGAACCTTATTTTCATTATATAATTCCTCCAATTGATACCAAAGGTTTCTTATTTGTTTATATATGTCTTTGCGCTTATTTCCTATAACGTTCAGGTATTCACGAATTTGCGTAGCAAGTTGTCACTGAATCTACAACTCTGCCAAAAGCATCAATATGACCAAGGCGTAGCCGCTACGTGAATACTGTGTTATCAGAAGTTACCGTCATCTTCGTTCAACTTACAAATAGCGGTCTTATCATATCTTCATCTAGATCTACAAGTTTTGAAATTTCTTCAATTATATATCCTTCCTTTATTGCTCTTTTTATTACTTCTACTTTAATTGTTCCTTCATTAATTGTGATCTCCATATGTTTATCGAAATGAATCAAATCATCGTCGACTTCTCCGTCAAGTGTAAATACCATTCTGTAATCTCCTATATCATTGCCAAGATACATAATTCTTAAGTTACAATATACAAAATCAGAATACCCACTCACATGCGTAAGTTGTATTGAACGAAGTTCTGTCTTAAGTAATTTAAGATTTGACTTCCCATTAAAAGCACTAAAAAACTCACCTCGATCTTCTTTCTTCCAATTTTCTAAATAGTTTTCAAGTCCTTTTTCTGTTCTTTCTACAATATTATTTGTTTGTGCCCATTCAATTAAGTATGTAGTGTTCATGTTTTTCCTCTCTATCGGTAATTTCAGATAACGTTTCGTATTCACGACGTTCCTTCCCCTTAGATAGCTCTTATCTTAGGGGAAGGGATGTGTCCGCAGATTATTCTTCATGCAACTACTCCTGCGGACCGAGGAGCCGAATGGCGACGATGCGGGAATACTGTGTTATAAGAAGTTGGTGCCTTCCCGAATTACTTCCAATTAATGTTTACTGTTTATCCAATTTGGTATGTGATGTTTAAAATATTGTCCTACTTTTGTTAATTCGTTCATTACGTATTTTATTTTTTGCTCTTCTAGATACCAGTTTTCCCTTGTAGTACCCGTCTTGTCAGTTACAGGACTTACAAAAAAAGTAACATCGCTAGGAAAATCTATTTGGTATGTAAGTAATGCACGTCGAGCATGATAAGATTTACAAACCAATATCGCCTTACCTAAGTTAATCCCTTCTTGTTGAATTACTTCCCAAGAGTATCTTGAATTCTCAAATGTGTTTGTCGCCTTATCTTCTCGCAATATCGCATTTTCAGGAATACCCAGACTTAAGCCGACATCACGAAGAAACTCCCATTCTGTTGTATTAACATTTGGTGTTGATCCTCCTGAAGGCAATATATATGGAGCAAAACCTTGATGATATAATTCAGCTGCTCTCTCCATTAATTGAGGGTGACTTCCCCCGGGAATCAATATTATATCTGCTGATTCGAGCTTTGTTTGAAAAAACATAAAATCCGTAATACAATCAAAAGGATAATTCATGAGTATTCATCCCTTCTTTTTTACTTAGCACCAATTTCTTATAACGTTCAGGTATTCACGAACTTCCATAGGAAGTTGTCACTGATTCTACTACTCTGCCAAAAGCATCACAGTGACCAAGGCGGAGCCGCTGCGTGAATACTATGTTATGCGGAGTCATTGACCTCATCGAAATACTTAGAATCTAATTGCAATACCAATAATTCTTCATCCAAATATTCTTCATTGTATTTTAATGCACGGCGTTCCAATCCATAAATCTGAAATCCTAATGATTTGTATAGATTTTTAGCTGAATCGTTATTCGCTACAACTGTTAGATTTATCTGCTCTAATCCTACAATTTCTTTCGAATTCTTTATTAAATCAATCATTAGGTTTTTTCCTACACCCTGCCCCCTCTTGTCTCTTCTGACGTACATACCGAAAACATTGCCTTTGTGGGAGGTTTTAACTCCGTTCTCCCTTACAAAAGTAACGATTCCGACTAATACACCATGTTCATCAAACGCCCCTAAAACAAACTTGTCCTTATTAGGTTTTATTCGTTCAATAACAGTCTCAAGTGAGAATGTTACTTCCCGATCAAATGTAGACCCAAAAGCATCTGGATTAGTTCTTAGACCGCTTAACCTCAAGTCTTGATAGGATTGAGCATCCGTTTCTTGAAGGATTTTAATAAGCATAAACTTGCTCCCTTTTTTGAAATATGAGTCTTGTATTACAATGATTTCGCATAACGTTCAGGTATTCACGAACTTGCGTAGCAAGTTGTCACTGATTATACTACTCTGCCAAAAGCATCAAAGTGACCAAGGCGTAGCCGCCGCGTGAATACTGTGTTATGAGTTGTTCGGGCCTTCTTCGAATTATTTCCACCATTTCTTATTTATTCGGTAGATAATATTCATAGCTCTTATATGAATTGTTTACTTGTAGTTCTTTGCCCTTATATAATCCGTTTCTAGTATAAAAGGTCCTTAAAGCGATCTCTTTACTTAATTCTATGATCTCATTAGATTTTTCAATATCTTGAATTGTCCAGTATCTCAGATCACTAATCTCAATTTCGTCTTTCTTTAATTCCCCTGATTCAAAATCCATTTCAAAGACAACATACATTGTTGTTTGAATGAGTCCATCTACTTCTCTAGTTCCCGACCGCATACCAACCATACGGTTTGTTGTTGTAACTATTCCTGTTTCTTCTAAAAATTCTCGACACGCTGCCTCTTCAATCGATTCGCCATGCTCAAGGAAACCTCCAGGTAACATCCACATCCCTAAGTTTTCTCCATATTCAATCTTTGCTAATAATATATTTTGGTCTTTAATCAATACACCGCCTGCTTGTAAAGATATTGGATTCATTTCCATCGTTCCTTCCATGATTTATTGCCTAATAATACACCTTAAATAAGGAAATATATAGAAATAGTTAAAACGAATAGGGTTATAGGCTGGTGTGACTAATAGTGTAGTACATTAATGTTTTCAGTTTTGTCTGTATAAGCCTTGCCCGAATTTCTCATAACGTTCGTGTATTCACGAACTTGCGCAGCAAGTTGTCACTGAATCCTCTACTTCTGCCAAAAGCATCAAAGTGACCAAGGCGGAGCCGCTGCGTGAATACTGTGTTATGTGATGTGCTCGCCTTCTTTGGACTTACCTACATTCTGATTATCTTTAGTAATTAATTGTTCTAATTCTCTTCTTGTTTCAGGATGTAATATTATTTTATCTGTTATAGTAATTTTGGGTTCTTTTACTTTTCTTCCCCACTTCCTTGAAAATGCCTTCCAATCACAATACATCTCAACAATATATTTTTTAGGCATTGGCAATGCCTCTTTGGTTTGTTGATTTACGACCCAATAATTCCAATGATGTTTATTTTTATGTTGATGTTGCAACCATGCATACTTCCATTCTAATTCTGTTTTTTCGTTTTCCTTCATATAAAATTTTCTGGTATAGGGAAAAAACTCTAGGGGAGAGAACTTAGAAAAATCATGAACTATACCTTGTATGTAGAGCCCTTCTTTCCAACATTCAACTAGAACATTGATTTTATGATCTAAGATGTATAAAAAATATTTCCAATATGATTGTAAGATATTAATCTCCTCCCATCATAGCCTATTATGAATAAAAAACGGTTTTTCGGGCATGTCACATAACGTTCAGGTATTCACGAACTTGCGCAGCAAGTTGTCACTGAATCGACTACTCTGTCAAAAGCATCACTTTGACCAAGGCGAAGCCGCCGCGTGAATACTGTGTTATGTGTAGTTACCTCTTCTCGAGAATACTTTCAAAGTAGTTAATAATTTTGTTTCCTATGTATTCTTTAAATTCTTTATTTTCTTTCTTGTAATAACAATCCCAGTAACTGATAACTCTTTGTTTCATTCTGTGATAAAAAATGGGATTTTCTAAGAAAAACTTTTTGAATTCATTCATATCCAATTTTTCTTTATTATCGTGAATTACTTGAATGATTTCTATTACATATTCTCCAACTAATTGGCTCACATATGGGACTATCCAAGATTCATTACAATTAATAATCTTCTTTAAGTTTTCTTCCCTCACGATTCCATTACAATGTCTTGTCAGGATACAACTTAGTATTAGTAATTGTTTTGTAGTTAATTGTTCAATTTCATCACTCAATGGTAAATCTATATAAATTCTATATGGAATCTCTAGCAATTCTTCATTTATTATTGCTTCATAAGCGTAGCTGTCTATTGAGGAAGTAGTTAATCTAAGCTTTGAATTAATCTCTAAGATTTCATCAGATAAATATTGAGGTAGTATATTAGTTTTTATTTGATAGTCCATTACTTCACCTACTTTCAATTTTTATTAGATGGTTAGGTAATTACACATAACGTTCTTGTATTCACGAACTTGCGCAGCAAGTTGTCACTGAATCTGCTTCATCTGCCAAAAAGCATCAAGTGACCAAGGCGGAGCCGCTGCTTGAATACTGTGTTATCGGATGTTATTGCCTTCAATGATTCAACTTTCCAAGTAGTTCTTTA
>NZ_JBXCIY010000040.1:0-8463 GCF_056786395.1 Paenibacillus sp. Y951
CCAAGACTTTTTCATGTGTTGGAAAGCATCCCGCTCAGTGTAAATGGTAAGGTGGATCGCAAGGCTTTACCAAGAGTGGTTGAGCGTAAAGAGATGGTAGAAATGGCAGAAAAGTCTGACAGAGCGCCCAAGGACCCAGTTGAGCAACAGCTTTTGAATATATGGAAAAAAGTTCTGGAACAAGAGCAAATTATAGTGAATGATGATTTCTTCCAGCTGGGTGGGCAGTCGTTTGAAGCGGTACGATTAGTTGGATTAATCTCAGAGCAGTTTGGAATCAGTCTATCGATCGGGGATGTGTGGCAAGATCGTACAGTGGCGAGAATGGCGGAGCGACTACGGGAATGGGAGCATGCTGCAGCGTTTCGAGCGCTTGTAGAGATGAATACCGAGGGAGAAGGGAACCCGTTATACCTAGTACACCCAGCAGGTGGTAATGTCATGTGCTATGGGGAACTGGGAGGACTAATATCACGTCCAGTGTATGCCTTCCAAGCACCTGGTGTGGATGGAAAAGCAATGCCATTGGATTCGATTAATGAGCTAGCGAAGATTTATGTGAAGGAGTTAGTTGAGCATCAGCCTGAAGGGGCGATTTTACTAGGCGGATGGTCTTCCGGTGGAATAATAGCCTATGAGATGGCGGTACAGTTGCGTGAGCAAGGACGAATGCTAGAAGGAATTATTATTATAGATAGTCCAGCTCCGCTAATTCATGATCCAATTGATGAAGCCATTCTCTTCGACTGGTTTATTGAAGATATGAATTTAGACCAGGAGATTCAAAAGGAGATTGAGAGGGTCCATATGGTAGAGCATACGGAGGAGGAGAGTATCCAACTGCTAGCTTTCGCCATGGGACGTACTGAACTTTATTCTGGACTTAGTGTCGATCAGATAATGACTGTCTACAAGGTTTTTGAAGGTATAGTAAAGGGAAGTAGAAACTATCATGCGGCTCAGATCGACATAGATATCTTAATTATTAGAGCAGCGCAAGGAGAAGTTAGTGAATTTAAGACGCATCCTTATGCGGATCATATTCATTGGGGATGGCAGTCTATGACAACTGGTTTGGTTACTGGTGAATTTTTGGAAGGGACTCACCATACTTTATTGTCTACTCCAATTATCAATCAAGTAGCAGCACTATTAGAATTATGGCTTGTTCAAAGACCATCTGTGCAATCATTTTTAATTAACGCGGGAGAGTGAGTTATGGAACAATTATTGTTGAAAGCCGCTCGTAGAGGTATCAAAATCCAAGTGGTAGGAGACCAACTCCGTATATCTGCACCGCAAGGGGTATTAACACCAGAATTGCGTAAGGAGCTTAAAGAACATAAGGAATTGATACTGGAATATTTGATCAATCAAAACGAAGATATAGACGATGTAACTTTCTCACCAATCGTGCATGATTCGGATAACCAATATGAATCATTTCCTCTCTCGGATATTCAGCATGCCTATTGGCTTGGAAGGGATAGTGCTATTGAGTATAGTAATGTCTCAACCCACTTCTATTTTGAACTAGATTGTGAGGGTATTGATTTTACAAAATTAAATGATGCCCTTTGTCGTTTAATCGATCGACATGACATGTTGCGAGCGGTTATTAATAACAATGGAACGCAGCAAATCTTGCCTGCAGTTCCTCGCTATGAGATCGACTTATATGATCTATCCTGGGCAGATTCGGAACAAATTAATCATTCTATTCAATTAGTTAGAGATGAACTTTCTCATCAAGTGATTCCTGCGAATCAATGGCCGTTGTTTGATATCCGAGCTACACGTTTGACAGAGGATCAAATCAGGTTACATGTCAGTTTAGATTTTCTAATCATCGATGGTTGGAGTATGTCTACACTCTTTCAAGAATGGTATTTGCTTTATTTAGAGCCTGAAACTAACCTACCTGAAATCAATATCTCTTATAGAGATTACATTTTAGGTGAAAGGAACTTATTAGGAACAGATGTATACCATCGAGCACAGCAATATTGGATGGATAGAATAGATGATTTACCTTCTGCTCCCGAGTTACCGATGAATCCACTATCAACATCACATCAAGTTAAACCCAATTTTACACGTAGAAGAACTACAATTACAAAGCAACAATGGGAGAAGATTAAAGCAAGTGCTCGATTGGAAGGACTTACTCCCTCTGGGCTAGTTTTAGCGGCTTACGCTGAAATTTTATCTTATTGGAGTGCGACAAAGCACTTTACACTGAATTTGACTTTATTCAAAAGACTGCCGCTACACGAGGATGTAAAGCGATTAATAGGGGATTTTACGACTCTTATATTGGTTGAGGTTGATTATCGAGCAACGAACACAACGTTCCGCGAACGAGCGATTCAGTTGCAACGCCAATTAATGAACGATTTGGAAAATTCAATCTACAGCGGTGTTGAAGTAGTTCGTGAATGGTCGAAACGTAATAACAGTGCTTTGAAAGCAACAATGCCTTATGTATTTACAAGCGGACTTGTGTTTAGCGGAGACGAAGGGGAGGATGCAGGCTGTCTAGAACGCTTTGGTCCCATGGTCTATGGTGTAAGTCAAACTCCTCAAGTATGGATCGACCACCAAATTATGGAAGTCAATGGAGACTTGGTATTCAACTGGGACACGTTAGATGATGTGTTTCAAGATGGGGTTCTTGATAGTATATATAATGGTTTCTCTGATCTCATTACAAGGCTTGCCGATGATGACTCCGTATGGTCGAGCCATATCGTAACCCCTTTACCTGTTTGCATGAAATCTATTCGTGAAGAAGTTAATAGTACTACTCATAAATATAGAGAGCGTTTGCTTCATGAAGGATTTTTGAGACAAGCACTTGAACAGCCTGATGGAATCGCTGTTATCTGCTCAAATCGGAGTATAACTTATCGTGAATTATTAATAGAAAGTATTAGTACAGCCAAAGTACTAATGGAACATGGGATTCGGCTAGAGCAGCCTGTAGCCATACTGATGCATAAAGGTTGGGAACAAATCGTCGGTGTCATGGCCATTCTATTGGCAGGTGGAGCATATTTGCCGATTGATGCAAACTTACCGACCAAACGTCAGCTTGAACTGTTGACTATAGGTGGGGTGCAACAAGTGCTAACACAACCTGAGCTTGCGGGGAAAGTAAGGTCTATAACAGATGAGATAATGATAGAGACGATATTAATCGATAAAAACGTCAATAGCGAAGTAGAAATAGAAGATGTAACTTGTTGGTTACAGCAGGATATTGAGGATCTAGCCTATATCATCTTCACTTCAGGTACAACGGGTGTGCCAAAAGGTGTGATGATCAGTCATAGAGGAGCAAATAATACCATTGAACATATGAATCAACTTTTCGAGGTATCTTCTCAAGACAGTGTATTAGCTGTATCGTCTTTGAGCTTTGATCTCTCAGTGTATGACATATTTGGTTTGCTAGATCAAGGTGGAACTATCGTAATTCCAGATCACAAAATGGGAAATGATCCTGCTTATTGGAGTAAATTAATTACTGAGCACAGTGTTTCGATTTGGAACTCGGCACCTCAGCTTATGCGAATGTTGATGGATAGTACAACGATAAATCAACAATCGACAGCTATGCGATTGGTCTTGTTAAGTGGGGACTGGATTCCATTAGATTTGCCGATTCAAGTACGTACCCAATATCCTGACGCGAGGGTAATTAGTCTTGGAGGGGCAACAGAGGCTTCAATCTGGTCGATCTACTATCCTATTGAAGAGGTAAATCCTTCTTGGTCCAGTGTTCCATATGGAAAGCCTTTACCAAACCAAACGATTTGGGTGTATGACGATGCATTTAGACCTACTCCTGATCTAGTGAAAGGTAGAATATATATTGGTGGAATTGGTTTGGCTCTAGGTTATTGGAAGGATAACGAAAAAACAGATTCACACTTTATCATTCATCCATTTACGGGAGAACGAATATATGATACTGGTGATACTGGATACTATAAGAGCGATGGAAACATTGTTTTTCTTGGTAGAGATGATAATCAAGTGAAAATTCGAGGTCATCGCATTGAACTTGGAGAAATTTCATCGGTATTAAGGCAGCACCCAGAAATTAAAGAGGCAGTCGTACTTCCAACAGCAGGTACGTTAGAACGAAGGCAGTTGGCTGCGTATGTGGAGCTAATTGATACCGACTTATCCTTGATAGGAATAACCGATTCTTTAAGTGAATCTGATCAGCTTGCGGGCGAAGAATCCCTTCGAAAGTTGCTTGAGGAAGTATTACTTACGACAAAGGTTAGAAAATTAGATGATTCATTGAAGGATTCATGGGATATGCTCGATGGATATTATTTTGCTGCAACAGTAACTGCTTTTCAACAATTTGGAGTGACAGGTAAAGCAGGAGAACGGGTTTCCATTAACCGACTTCTGTCAGCTGGAATAGTTACTCGATATGAGCGTTGGTTGAATCGAGCTTTGAATGTACTAGTAGCGGATGGTTATGCTTTTTATGTAGGTAATGGTGTCATAGAATTTAACAATGAATTGCCTCCAATAGATTTGCAACAATGGTCGGCTACTGTAAGGAAGCGATTGACGGATGCCATAGATTTTACTGAGGAAGAAGCCTACTGGTTTACAGATGCGGTGGAGAATCTTCATAACATCTTAACGGAAAAACTACACTCGGCTAAAATCTATGCAGCAGAAACAACGGCACAGGTATATCAAAAATTATTTCCAGATAATCATGCACAGCTTAAAAATGTGATTCAAAAGCTAGCGTCTAGTCGTAAAGAAGGTTTACGAGTACTAGAGGTAGGTGCTGGACTGGGCTCGGCGACGCAACATATTCTACCGATTCTAAATGAAGCAGGCTGTCATTATGTGTTCACGGATATATCAGAATTTTTTCTTCAACGTGCGGAAAATCTCTTTAGTCCAATGTGTGATTCAATGGAATTCAAACGGTTTGATTTGGATGTTAGACCTGAATATCAAGGTGTTGAACGTAATAGCTTTGATATTATTATCGCTTCCAGTATGCTTCACGATGTGAAAGATATCGAACTGGCTTTGAGTCATCTTTCATCATTATTAACGCTTAATGGTCATCTTGTTATTTTGGAAGAGACAAAGTTTTTCCGCTCGTTCGATTTACATATGGGGCTTCAGCAAGGCTTTGATATTTTTACAGATGAGCATTTGAGAAGCGAGCATTGTATCTTAAGCGCCGAGGGTTGGGAAAAGGCGCTGCTTAATACTGCTTTTACTGATGTAGTAATTACTCGTTGTCCGGACAGTGTATCAGATTATTTAGGTTTTCATGTCATTATTGCAACTGGACCTTCTCGTATAAAACGGATAAACGTACAGGAAATACGAAATTATATAACCGGTCTTTTGCCTGATTATATGGTGCCTAGACATGTTGTTCAAATGGATAAAATACCTGTATCTTCAAATGGGAAAATTGATTACAAGGCTATTCCAATAATTCCTGAGTATTCGAGCGCTGAATACAAAGAAAAGGTTGCTCCACGTACCGAAATAGAAGAAAAAGTTTATAACGCATGGTCCAGAGTCATCAATGGTCATGAGATCGGAGTAACAGACAGTTTCTTTGAATTAGGTGGAGATTCGTTGTTGGCTACACAGCTGCTGCGTGAAATTAATACTGAGATGAATATTGAATTGGAAATGCATGAGTTTTTTGAGAACCAAACGATTGAGTTGATAGCGCTCCTGCTTCAAAGCAAAATACAAGAAGGGGTAGAAAGAGAAATTACTCAAATGAATTTGGAGGAAACTGGTCTGGTAACTGAGTCCAATCAAGTCCAAGTAGAACCGACAATATTATTTCCTGCACTACGTTACAAATCGAATGAAGCTCCAATGTCAGATATTCAACAAGGATTTGTAATGGCGGATGATCCTTATATGGAATTCCATGTAAGGCCACATCTGTACTTAGAACAAAATATTAGTAATTTGGATGTGCAGCGATATGAGGATGCTTGGAACAAAGCACTCCAACGACATCATTCTGAAATTGTAGTTACTAGCCCTGAAGGAAGGTTACAAGTTGTAAAAGATCCAGAGAAGATCAGATTACAAGTGTTAGATCTTCGTGAGTTGCCATTGGAAGAGGTTCAAGAGATCTTAATTAAAGTGCAGGAACAGTTAATGAGAAGTGAACTCCCTCTCGATACATGGCCATGGATCGATTTAAGGGTAACATTGTGGAAGGATCAAGACGAAGAAAAAGCACGAATTCACTATAATCATAATAACTTTTTCTGGGATGGCGGATCTATCAGTAATTTATTTAAGGAAGTGGATTGTTATTACAGTGATCCTTCAATTGTATTACCGCCACTCAGCCTAAGCTTCCGCGATGCTATGCTGGCACTAGAACAGATGTCTGAATCAACTCAAGGCATCACATCACGTCGCTATTGGGAAGAGAGGATACCTTATTTACCTGAACCACCTGCTATTCCGATTAATGATGGCATGAATCGCCGCTGTCGTTCGAAGCTTAACCGTCGTGAAAAAGTGATGCCTGCAAAAGTATGGAGTTCCTTTAAGGAATCTGCAGGAAGATTGGGATTAACACCTTCTAGTGCGATGTTTGCTGTCTATGCAGAGATTATTGCAGCTTGGAGTAATAGCCGACATTTTATTTTAAGTAATATGGTATCAAGAAGGGTAGATATACACCCTGAGATGAGAGAAATCTTAGGGAACTTCTCATCCACATACCCCTTAGAGATTGATTTCCGTAAGGATACATCATTTATCGAGCGCGCTCGGCGTATTCAGGAGCAGGCCATGCGTGACGCGAAGCATTTGTATTGGGGTGGTATGCAGGTCATGCTTGCGTTAAGCCGATTAAGAGGGGGCTTTGGTCAATCACCCATTCCATTCGTAGTAGGCAGTGGATTGTTTATGGAGGGATTCAAACGTCCAGATTATAGCTGTTTGGAAACATCACAGGTTATGCTGGATCATCAGTTTTGGGAGTTGTCGGACGGTCGTCTTTTCTATGTATGGGATCTACTTGAAGAGTTTTTCCCTGAAGGATTAATTGATGATATGTGGGAGGCCTATGCGGGTCTGATCGAAAGGCTTGCTCGATCTACTGAGCTTTGGAGTCAGCAGATTATCCCACTCATTCCAGCAAAACATGTGGAGGAGAGGCAAGAGGTTCATCAACAGTCTGAAGAGAAGCTACCGTTTCGTTTGGAAGAGTTGCTCCAGTATACGGCAACGACTACTCCTGAATCCATCGCTTATCAATCGCATGGCAGTACATTAAGTTATCGGGAACTTGCACAGGCTAGTGATCGGATCGCTAACATGCTCAGTCGGCACGGGGTAAAACAGGGAGAACATGTAGCTATTGTTGCAGATCGTGGGCCTGAATTACTGCAAGCTGTATATGGGATTCTTAAGGTAGGAGCGGCTTATGTACCGATTGATCCAAGCTTACCAGACGAACGATTGTCTTACTTGCTCGATAATAGTGAGGCGGTAATTATTGTAGCCCAGGACAAGTATATCGCAGATAATCTTACAGCGACATCATCCCTACCGGTACTGTCGATTAGAATGCTAGTTCAAGGGCAAGAAGAAGCTGCTTCGATTCACACTGGAGCGACTACGAGTGATGTAGCCTATATCATCTACACTTCAGGATCGACTGGCCGACCTAAAGGAGTCATGATTCCGCACGAAGGTGTCGTGAATACGATTGTAGATATGAACTCTCGGTTTCATGTGGGACCTGAGGATCGAATGTTTGGCGTATCATCCTTTGGTTTTGATTTATCAGTTTATGATCTGTTTGGAGCAGCGGCCGCAGGCGCTACGCTGATCTATCCAGATCCGGATCGTACATTGAACCCGTCTCACTGGGTACAGCGAATGCTAGAAGAGGGGGTCACGATATGGAATTCCGCACCGCCCCTAGCAACACTGTTAGTAGAAGCGGCAGAGAATCGAGGCATCCAGCTACCGAAGCTTAGACTCGTACTATTGAGTGGCGATTGGATCCCCATTGACCTTCCGAGTCGGATTCGGAAAATCGCACCGCAGGCTAAGGTGGTCAGTCTAGGCGGAGCCACAGAGGCTTCGATCTGGTCGATCCTATACGAAATTGATGAGGTGGACCCTTCTTGGAAGAGCATTCCATATGGCTATCCGATGAACAATCAGTCTTGGTTTGTGTTAGATGAGTGGGGCCGTTCTGCTCCAACATGGACGCAGGGAGAATTGTACATTGGTGGTAGCGGTTTGGCGCTTGGATATTGGAAGGACGATGAGAAGACAACGTCCAGTTTTATAGAACATCCTAAAACCAAGGAACGGATATACCGTACTGGCGATATGGGGAGATATCTTCCTGGTGGAGTCATTGAATTTTTGGGAAGAAAGGATGCTCAAGTGAAAATACAAGGG
>NZ_JBXCIY010000041.1:0-6430 GCF_056786395.1 Paenibacillus sp. Y951
CGACTTTCCTGAACCTGGGAATCCTGACATTTGTAAAAAAAACATACATACACCTCTAACTTCATAATAGTATTTCCGAGTCTTTCGGATAACGTTCTTGTATTCACGAACTTGCGTAGCAAGTTGTCACTGATTATACTATTCTGCCAAAAGCATCTAAGTGACCAAGGCGTAGCCGCCGCGTGAATACTGTGTTATCCGATGCATCTGACTTCATCGATTCATCTTTCTTATCAAGTGTTTAATGCTTCTTTTCTAAAAAATTCTATGCTTTAGCTTTATGATTCTTAACTGAATGTTGCCACGCTTACTTAAAATATCTTCAATATCTTATTGCCCATAATTATATATTGATTAATCGGTCTTATTCTTTAACTCTGGTTTTAATTGTGTTTTGATATGTTTTTTCTTTTCTATAACTATTTTAGGAGTTAGATCGCCAACTGGTGCATCTATTGATGATCGTGAGTAAAGTAATTCATGATGGTTTAGGTTGAGGGTTCTTAGAGGTGTTGTTCTATTATCTATTATATCAAATGATTTCTTTTGCTTCAGTTATTCATGTTTATTCTATTTTGACCATTCCAGATGTTTCGGATAACGTTCAGGTATTCACGAACTTCCGCAGGAAGTTGTCAGACAGTGATAACTTCCTGAATTCCCTCTGCTGATCAAGGCGCAGCTGTCGCGTGAATACTGTGTTAGATGAAGTATCTGACATCTTTGAATAACCCTACAAATCAGGTTTTATCGATATCTTCTCAATCCATTTTAGGTCTTTTCCAAACTTCTTCTCGACATGCACATAATATAAATCTAATTCCCATTGCTCATGAACATCTTCTATTTTATTCATAATAAATTTTGTCTTGTATTCACCTTTTTTAGTAGGAATTGCAAATCCAATAATATCAACCTCTACTTGATCTGATATTCGATTCTTCAAAACTTCATCTGATTTCCACCAAGTACCTATTGAGCTAGGAGTATAGTAACCTGTATCTTCAATAAAACTGATATTTCCTAATCCAGCTGCAATCGGGTAAAGATAATGATCCGCTAATTCTTCTTTCAGCCTAACCATATTGAGTTCTACTATAAAACTCTTTTCATCATATGGAATAATTCTTCCTTCAATTTGAATGTCATCACTAGTTATTACAGGTGATAAAAGCTTGTAATAGATCATTGAAAACACAAAAACCAGAACCACAAAAACAGCACTAAAATAAATGTTTTTTTTCTTCATTTTTTCATCCCTCCAGATATTTCATCTAACGTTTCCGTGTTCACGACGCCTCACCACCTTAAGGTCACGTAGTGACCTTAAGGTGGTGCAGGTGTGTCCCAGCAATCGCTTCCCCGACTTATCTTCCGGGACCGAGGCGGCTTGTCCGCCGATGCGTGAACACATTGTTATATGATGCCGCCGCTTCTTAGAATCTTCTTCAAGATTTATTCATTTATCCAATAACGACAAACTCCATTGTCAGTATCTTCAAGTAACCCATTGTTACTTTCTATTACTCTTCTAGACCGGTTATTAGTTTCATCGCAAGTTATTAATATGTTACTAATTCCAATTCCTCTAGCTGCTTTAATTAGCTCTGCTAAAAAAATCTTCCCATACCCTTTTCCTCGTTCACTTGGTCTAACAATGTATCCAATGTGACCTCCATGTTTAAGTAGCCTTTCGTTTAATTCATGTCGGAGTTTCCCGTATGCAACTGGTCGTTCATTAATATATAACCAATAAATAGTCTGTCGCACAGTACCATCAGACAAATTTATTCCTTTTGATTTTTCAATTAGTCTTGGCAAGCTAGATCTAAAATCTTCAAAGTTAGATTCAGGAAAATTAGATGTTAATCCATTTTTACCTAATCCAATCTCGCGAATCATTTCGAATATTTCTTGATCATCTGACTCGTTGAGTTCTTTTAAGATTATCTTCACTGAATCTACCTTCTTTCATAATTGTTTTCGGCGGTTTCATATAACGTTTCTTGATTCACGAATTTGCGAATGCAAGTTGTCAGGCAGCAAATACATCCTTGAATTTCCTCTGCTGACCAAGGCGTAGCCGCCGCGTGAATACTGTGTTATCAGATGTTGGGGCCTTCTTCGAAATAATTCAAAATTCCTTATTCTCTTTAATATACTTGTCTTTCTAGTCGATGATCTTCTATTAATTCTATATTTTTCTTATTTTCTGCGTACGCTTTTATTTCTTTCTTGATGTTGGGAATTAGTAATATTGAATCTAGTTCATTTATAGGCATCCACGTTACGGCTGATTGATGTGGGTCGGGGTTAATAGGTAACTTTGGAATTGAATTTTCTTTTAATTTGCATTCAAATATAAGATGTAATCCATGAGGATCTTGAATACTATATTCTCCTGATTGTTTGTGCGGTGCCATCTCATATGTTAAAGCAAGTGATCCTACTGTAACTTCAGCAGTTGTTTCTTCTAAAACTTCTCTGGCAACTCCTTCTTTAATCGTTTCAAATGGTTCCAGTCCTCCGCCTGGAAGATTATAATGAATTCCGTTGTCTTCATATTCAACGAGCAGTATACAACCATTCTCTATAATTAATCCTGTACATCTAATTCTAACATGTGACAAGAGTAGGCCCTTCTTTCCTTTGTTTTTTTATTTCTTTGGACTTTATTGATCTTGCCCCAATTTCTTATAACGTTCAGGTATTCACGAACTTGCGCAGCAACTTGTCACATGAAGCTACTGCTCTGCCAGGAGCATCAAAGTGACCAAGGCGTAGCCGCCGCGTGAATACTGTGTTATGCGATTCCTCGACTTCTACGATTAGACTAGAAATTCTTTTTCAATGTATTTCATATGCTCTTCGTATTCCTTCCAAAATTCATTAATCTGACCTTCGAACTGTTCCCAAGCGGACTTTATAAATCTCCTGTTTTCACTAAAAAAATTATAGGATTCCAAAGCAAATTCATAAACAATTCTTGCATACTCACGATGTGTTAAAATTATTTGAAGGTTTGGGTGAATTCTCTGTTCGTTTTTGAAAAAATTACTTAACTTAACTTCAGTTTCTAATAAAGTAACATCCCACTTGATACTAGAAGGACAGAAAAACATATATACACCGCAACAATTAATTAATGTATCTTCAGTGAACCCTGCAGAGTAATACCTAGGCGGCAATACTTCTAAATTGGGATATCCAAACCTTACAGTTCTCATTAACGAAAGAGCAGCCTCATTAATAACCCATTCTCCATCTTCTTCAGTAGATATAGCAATATTATCTACTTTAATTAAGAGTTGACCATGCGAACATGGTTCTTCTGGGTCATCTGATAAAAAATTTTGATTTAGAGTGTTTATCTCAAATTTATCTTTCATAAATGCTTCCTTCTCTGACTCATTTTGTTTTTATGTATTTTCGAGGTTTCGCATAACGTTCTTGTATTCACGAACTTGCGTAGCAAGTTGTCACTGAATCTGCTACTTCTGCCAAAAGCATCAAAGTGACCAAGGCGTAGCCGCCGCGTGAATACTGTGTTATGTGATGTGCTCGCCTTCTTTGAACTTACCTACATTCTGATTATCTTTAGTAATTAATTGTTCTAATTCTCTTCTTGTTTCAGGATGTAATATTATTTTATCTGTTATAGTAATTTTGGGTTCTTTTACTTTTCTTCCCCACTTCCTTGAAAATGCCTTCCAATCACAATACATCTCAACAATATATTTTTTAGGCATTGGCAATGCCTCTTTGGTTTGTTGATTTACGACCCAATAATTCCAATGATGTTTATTTTTATGTTGATGTTGCAACCATGCATACTTCCATTCTAATTCTGTTTTTTCGTTTTCCTTCATATAAAATTTTCTGGTATAGGGAAAAAACTCTTGGGGAGAGAACTTAGAAAAATCATGAACTATACCTTGTATGTAGAGCCCTTTTTTCCAACATTCAACTAGAACATTGATTTTATGATCTAAGATGTATAAAAAATATTTCCAATATGATTGTAAGATATTAATCTCCTCCCATCATAGCCTATTATGAATAAAAAACGATTTTTCGGGCATGTCACATAACGTTCAGGTATTCACGAACTTGCACAGCAAGTTGTCACTGAATCTACTACTCTGCCAAAAGCATCAAGTGACCAAGGCGGAGTCGCCGCGTGAATACTGTGTTATACGAAGTTCCTGACGTCTCAGAATACACATTCAAAGTGTTGTTGTGTAAAATATTTGATTGATACTGCCTTTTCCAACTCCACTTTTATATTGTCTATAATATCTTCATTAAATTTGTTAATCAGTGCATCTTTTATTGTAATATCGAACCTTCCTATTAACTTCATCTCTTCTTCATCCCAAACTGAGTAAAATCTTAAATACCAATCATTAGAAATTGGTGCTATTCCAATAAATACTTGATGCTCACCTCTCATATTATTCATTAAACTTCTTGACGAATGAACTATTGAAAATAAGTCACTAAATGTAATTGTCTTTTTGTAAATGTGAAATCCATCATGTTCCCACCAATCCTCATATTGTATTAATTCAATATATGGATCTATTGATTGTAAAAACGACACTATTTGTAATAGTGATTTACTTATATTTTCTATTGGGATTTCCCAATCAGTTGTACTGTAATTACTTCCTATTGGAGGTTTGTACTGTTCCATATTCATGTACCTCATTAAGTTAATTATTATTTCAGGAATTTCTTATAACGTTCAGGTATTCACGAACTTGCGTAGCAAGTTGTCACTGATTCTACTACTTTGCCAAAAACATCAAGATGACCAAGGCGTAGCCGCTGCGTGAATACTGTGTTATAAGAAGTTAGCGTCTTCTTCGGTTACTCCTACAATATGGTCTTCAATTAATTCTATATTTCTTTTATTATTTGCATACTCTATGATAGATTTTGCAATGTTTGGAACCAGTTTTACACTGTTCAACTTATCTAACGGAATCCATTTAACTCCCGTCTGGTTAAGCTCAGGATTTATTGGCATCTTAGGTTTCGAATCTTCTAATAACATACTATCAAAGACAATAAAAATCGTATGACTCGTTGGACTATAATCATCTACTCTGTATTGTGGCTCACATTCGTATAAGAAAGCGATTGGTCCTACATTAATATCTGCCGTGGTCTCTTCTATCATTTCCCTTTTGATTGTTTGCTTTATCGTTTCTCCTGGTTCTGCCCCACCTCCAGGCAAGAAATAGTGGAGACCTTTCTTCTCTGATTTGTACTCTACAAGTAAAATTGCTCCGTTTTGAATAATCAATGCCGATGGTCTAATTCTAATATGGTAGGTCACTGAATCCTCCTAAGGATGGGTTTATTTGTTTTTATGATTTTGCGCCAATTTCTGATAACGTTCAGGTATTCACGAACTTGCGCAGCAAGTTGTCACTGAATCTGCTACTCTGCCAAAATCGTCAAAGTGACCAAGGCGGAGCCGCTGCGTGAATACTGTGTTATACGCAGGTTCGTTCTTCTTCGAATTCCCAAGCATTGCTTGTTCTTATAATGGGTTGTACAATTAATATATAATTTCTTGTTGGAGGTGTTCATTCATGAAGTGGGTTAATATTCGTGATTTATTCCCTAATTGTTGGGTTCTTGTTGAAGCTATATCAGCTCATTCCATTAATCATAAAAGATCTATTGATGAATTGTCCTTTATTTCTGATTATATGGATCCAAAAGAAGCTTGGTCTACTTATAAATCACTTCATTTCTCAGACCCATCGAGAGAACTTTATGTATTCTACACTGGGAATGAGAGTATTGAGGTACTAGAACAACCATTCACTGGGATTAGAGGACTTCAATGAATATCGAATTAATTAATGGTCTTCCTATTATTTCACTATCTCTAACCTACAATAATAAATCTATTGTCTTAAATAATGTTCTTCTTGACACGGGTTGTTCAACAACAATTTTTGATACTGATTCGGTGGAACCGATTGGTCTCGATCCAGACTTTATAAATGGACAATCGGTTCGTATGTATGGTGTTGGTGGTCAAAGTGAATTGTGTTACCAACAATTAGTTCAAGGTCTTCAAATCAATGATATTCTGCTAGAACGATTTATAATTCAATTAGGTTTAACTAAAGAACCTTATGGTTTTGATGCAATCCTAGGTGTTGATATTCTTTCTTCTTACGGTTTAAAAATAGATTTCGAGAATTTAATTATTTCATAGGCTTTAACGAACTTGCGTATAACGTTCAGGTATTCACGAACTTCCGCAGGAAGTTGTCACTGATTCTCCTACTTCTGCCAAAAGCATCAAAGTGACCAAGGCGTAGCCGCCGCGTGAATACTGTGTTATGTGATGTCACAGTCCTCTTCGATTAATCTCACAATAGCTCTATTCATTCCACAGTCTTTT
>NZ_JBXCIY010000042.1:0-6032 GCF_056786395.1 Paenibacillus sp. Y951
ACGCCTTGCTTCGCACACAGCTGCTTCAGCCGTTCCGTCTCCTGCTCGCTCCACCATTGAGCCGCACGGTCCCCTTCGAACCGGCGGACTGCCGGCCGCCCGTAATCCGTCGGCAGCTGCAGCACTGGTGCCTCTTCCTCGAACACCTGCAGCCAGTATTCCTCCTGCGCTTGGTACAACTCGCCCTGCATCTTCTCACGCAGCCATACCGCATAATCTTTATAGTGAATCGCAAGCGGCGCCAGTTGCTCGCCCCCATACAATCGTGTGAACTCCTCCACAAACACGTCCATTGACGTACCGTCTGAGACGATATGGTGCATGTCCAGCAGCAGCACGTGCCGCCCCTCTTCCAGGCGGATCAGACCCGCTCGCAAGAGCGGCGCTTCGCCCAGTTCAAACGGACGCACGAACGCTTTCACCCGCGCTTCTACTTCTTCCTCTGTGCTCTCCGTCACTTCAAGTGGCACTTCCACACGCTCGGCGATGCGCTGCATGAGCTGATCTTCCTGCATCGCAAACGACGTGCGGAATGATTCATGACGCTCCGCCAGCACGTTCAAGCTCTCCTGCACGCGATCTGCATCTAGCTCTCCTGCAATCTCCAGCGCCCACGGGATGTTGTAGCCGATCCCCTCTGGGTCCAGCTGACTTACCACGTACAGCCGCTGCTGTGCTGGCGAGGCCCGATACCACTCGCGCGCCTCCGCCTTGCTGATCGCCTCGTAGCGTTCCTTGGTAGCCACCGCTTCCAAATACCTCGCAAGCTCCTCCACCGTCGGGCTCGCGAATACCTCACCAAGTGGCACGTTCGCGTCCAATTGCTTCTGGATGCGCGAAACCAGCTGTGTCGCTTTGAGGGAATGGCCACCTAGTTCGAAGAAGTCATCAAGGATGCTCACTGGCTGCGAAAGGCCTAGCACCTCCTGCCAAATCGCCGCTAGCTTCGCTTCGGTCTCGCTCCGCGGCTCGACGTACTCGCTTCCTGCCTGCACCAGCCCTTGCGGCTCTGGCAACGCGCGTCGATCTACCTTGCCATTGGCCGTCAACGGAATGCGCTCCACTTCTACCAGATACGACGGTACCATGTACTCCGGCAGACTACGCTTCAAATGCGAACGCAATTCAGATGCGTCGAACGCTCCGCTGCTCACCACGTACGCACACAGGTAAGCTTCGTCCCGCTCGTCTTTCCGAGCGACAACCACCGCTTCCTTCACGTCCGCGTGTTGCAGCAGACCGTGCACGACTTCGCCCGTCTCGATCCGGTATCCCCGAATTTTTACTTGCTCATCAATCCGGCCCATGTACTCCAGATTCCCGTCCAACAGCCATCTTGCAAGGTCTCCTGTACGATACATTCGCTCGCCAGGTTCAAACGGGTTGTCCACGAACTTTTCCGCCGTTAGTTCTGGACGGTTCAAGTATCCACGCGCCAAGCCGTCTCCTGCGATGCACAGCTCTCCTGGCACCCCGATCGGTGCTAGCTTATTCGAACGGTCTACGACGTATGTCCGGGTATTGGCGAGCGGTGCACCAATAGGCACGATCGCTTCGCGAAGATCCATCCGATCCACGGAATAGTACGTTGCGTACACCGTGCTCTCCGTCGGTCCGTATACGTGAATAATCCGGCCTTTTCCGAGCGCTTGATACGCTTTGGCCACGTGATCAACCGACACTTTTTCCCCGCCGAACAATACATGTCTGACGTTGGAAAGACTACCTGCATCTAGATCGACAAGCGTATTGAATAAGGCCGTCGTCAGAAAGAAAACCGTGATCTTTTCCTCTCGAAGGATTCGCGACAAGGCGACGATATTCAGAACATCCTCTTTTCGTATGAGAACAAGAGCGGCTCCGTTCAACAACGCGCCGAAAATATCGAATGTCGAACCGTCAAAAGCGTAGTTAGACAATTGCAAGATCCGATCCGTCGGCACGAACGTCACATAGTTGCTATTGCGCACCGTCCGAACAACGTTTTGCTGTGTCGTCATCACTCCTTTGGGCTGTCCCGTCGAACCCGACGTGTAGATAATGTACGCCAGATCGTTGGGCCCGCTTACCGCTGGCAAGTTCGAAGTCTCGCCCGCATACAGCGACGCGTCCGCTAAGATCAGCACGCTTCCTTCGTAATCCTGCGGTACTTTCACATTTCCTCCGCATACAAGCAATAGATGGGCGCCGCTGTCTTCCAGCATGTATGCAATCCGCTCGGCCGGATACCCCGGGTCAATCGGCAAGTACGCGCCGCCAGCCTTCAGAATCGCGAGAATGCCCACGATCATCTCGACCGAGCGCTCCACCATGATCCCCACGATCTGGTCCGCTCCTACGTCTCGCGCTCGCAGTGAATACGCCAGTTGGTTCGCCTTCGCGTTCAGCTCCCCATACGTCATTCGGGCAGACTCGAATACGACCGCCTCCCTATCCGGCGTCTGCTCCGCCTGTTCCTCGAACAGCGCCTGGATCGTTTGATCCTTCGGATACTCGGTCTTCGTGTCGTTGAATGTCTCTAGCAGCTGACGTTTCTCTTCTTCCTCGAGAAGATCGACGCTTTGGATCACCTGACTCAAATCAGCTGCTGTCATGCGCAATGCTTGCTCAAAATACTGAAGCAACCTGAGGACGACCTCTTCTGGATATAAAGATACGATTCCTACCTTCAACTCATTGAGGGTGGTCGATACCGAAAAATCCAATTTGGTATTCGTGCGCCCATAGCTTAACTCCAGCGGACTATTCGAGATAATTGACGTATCCTGCAAAGATTCGTATATATGAAAATCAATAAAATTGAACAAAATATCAAAAAATGGATTACCATCAGATGTCACGCCCGTTGCATGCATAATATCCTGCAGCGGATACCTTCCAAAGTTTTTCATCTCCATACATTTGGCGTGAACGTTCTGAATCCATTCCAACCATGTCATTTGCGTATCGATCTTCATTTGCACTGGAACAGTATTTAGGAAACAGCCCAATATTTTATCGCCGTCTTCACGAACAGGCCGTCCGTTTTCTACGAATCCGGTTAAAATTTCATTGTCATATGTAAACATAGACAGACTGTACAAATACGCAGCAAAACAGATGGAACGCAAGCTTGTTCCGCTAGTTTTCGCCGCATACTTGAGTTCCTCCAACAATCCGTTTTCCAAGGAGTGCGTATACGCAAAATAATTACCGTCCTGTTTCAGACCTGATTTTGTAGGCCCAGAGAGTTCCAGTCGCTTGTATTCCCTCAATTCCATCTGCCAGAACGTTTGGAAATCGAGACGACTTTTGACCATTAGCTGTTCAATCACGTAATCCTTATACGTGCTCTTCAAAGAAGCCTCTGCATACCTGTCGAATATTCCAGCCCTCAGCATCCCGTAAACGTTTAGCAACTCCGTCATGAACGATGCAACGCTCCAACCGTCCAAGATAGCATGATGGCAGACCCAGATCAAATACTGGCGATCCCCACTGAGCAAAAACACCTGCATACGCCAAAGAGGTGCCGTCCCGATGTCAAACGGACGCTTGCGATCTTCCGCTAGCCATCGCTTCACTAAATCGTCTTGTTCCTTCCCGTCCAGTCCGATTAATTCATCCAGTCCGATGCGGGTTTCGACGTGTTTGCGCACGATTTGAACGGGATAAGAATCCGTCTCCAGATAAAAATCGGTTCTTAAGATTGGATGCTTCTGTACCATAAAACGCAATGCTTCCCGCATGGTTTCCAGTTGGAAATGCTCATCTTTAACCCCATATACGAGCTGATCGTGATATACCGCTTCCTTGGACTGCATGAGGGTATGGAAAATCATCCCTTGCTCGATATCGCTCATCGGATAGAAATCTTCGACTTCGCCCGCCAGCGCTGCCGGGCCGGACAAGATTTGATCCTGCAGTTTCTCCATATCGGCAGCAAGCGCTTGTTCGGCAGCCGCGAGGTCCAAGTGATCACTCGTAGAAAGGTTCGCCAAGAAGGACTCGATCGTCGGATATTGGTACAGATGATAGAGGTTCATTTTTCGTCCAATCGCTTGCTCCATCCTCGCGATCAGACGTATTGCTTTAATCGAGTCGCCTCCCAGTTCGAAGAAGTGATCCTGGATCCCGACTTGTTCGATTCGGAGCACCTCCTGCCAAATCGCCGCCAGCTTCGCTTCCGTCTCGCCTCGCGGCGCCACGTATTCGCTTCCTGCCTGCAAGAGACCTTGCGGCTCTGGCAGCGCCTTCCGGTCCACCTTGCCATTGGCCGTCAGTAGAATTCGCTCCACTTCTACTAAGTATGACGGTACCATGTAGTCCGGCATGTTGGCTCTCAAGTACGCGCGCAATTCGGGGGCATTGAATGCTCCCACGCTCACCACATACGCGCATAGGTAAGCCTCGCCCCGTTCGTCTTTTCGAGCGACGACCACCGCTTCCTTCACGTCCGCGTGTTGCAACAGACCGTGCACGATTTCGCCCGTCTCGATCCGGTACCCCCGGACTTTCACCTGCTCGTCGATCCGCCCCATGTACTCCAGATTCCCGTCTGGCAGCCATCTTGCCAAGTCTCCCGTCCGGTACATTCGCTCGCCAGGTTCAAACGGGTTGTCCACGAACTTCTCGGCCGTCAGCTCCGGGCGGTTCAAGTATCCGCGCGTCACGCCTGCCCCAGCTACATACATTTCTCCGGCTACCCCTTGAGGAACAAGGTGTCCGTTCTTGTCTAGAATCATGACCGACAACGTAGGGATCGGTTTCCCGATATTGCTGATGTTCGTCCGGATATCTTCGCCAGTTATTTCCTTGTACGTCACGTGTACGGTCGTTTCCGTAATGCCATACATGTTGATCAGAAGCGCAGCCGGATACGCCTTCGCCCACGGTTCCAGTTGTGCGGGAGAAAGGGCTTCCCCGCCGAATATCACTTTGCGGATAAACAGATTCCGCTTCATTTCCTTGTCGCACACTTCATGGATCAGACTGTAGAAAGCCGTAGGCGTTTGGTTCAGTATCGTCACGCGTTCGCGTTCCAACATTTCGGCGAACAACCGCGGTTCCTGCGTTGTCCGTTTCGGCACAATAACCAGCTTACCTCCATACAACAACGCGCCGTACATTTCCCATACCGAGAAATCGAAGCAGAACGAATGGAACATCGTCCAGACGTCGCTCGCGCCGAAGTCGAATAGATTGCGTTCGTTAAAGAGTAGCCGCACGACGTTGCGATGCTCCACCATCGCTCCTTTTGGCTTACCCGTCGATCCCGACGTGTAGATGACGTACGCCAGATCGCTTGGATTGCTTGCTGCTGGCAAGTTCGACGTCTCGCCCGCATACAGCGACGCGTCCGCCAGGTTCAGCACGGTTCCTTCGTAATCTTGCGGTACTTCTGCGTCACCGTATACGAGCAGAAGATCGGCCTTGCTGTCTTCCAGCATGTACGCGATCCGCTCAGAAGGGTACGCCGGGTCCATTGGTAAGTACGCACCGCCGGCCTTTAGGATCGCGAGAATCCCCACGATCATCTCGACCGAACGCTCCGCCATAATTCCCACGATCTCGTCGGTTCCAACGCCTCGTGCCCACAATGCATGCGCCAGTTGGTTCGCCTTCGCGTTTAGTTCGCCATACGTCAGTCGCACGGAATCGAATACGATCGCCTCAGCTTCTGGCGTTCGCTTTGCCTGCTCCTCAAACAGCACGTGGATCGTCTTGTCCTTCGGATACTCCGCCTTCGTATCGTTGAACGTCTCTAGTAGTTGACGCTTCTCTTCTTCCCCGACCAGTTCGATCTCATCCAGCCGTATGTCTGGCGTTTCTACGATCTGCTTCACGATTGTCGCCAGATGTTTGCCCATCCGCTCAACCGTTTCCTTCTTGAACAGCGCCGTACTGTATTCCCAGTCGAAATACAGTCGCCCTTCCTGCTCAACCGCAGCCACGGTCAGGTCGAATTTCGCGATGCTGTTTTCCTGCGGATACGGCCGAATTGTCAGCCCTTCCGCCTTCCATTCACTCATCTCCATGTTCTGCAGCACCAG
>NZ_JBXCIY010000043.1:0-5708 GCF_056786395.1 Paenibacillus sp. Y951
ATTTCAAGGCATGGGATGAAGTATTTCGCGAACCAAAGTTAGCGAATGCCATCTTAGATCGCATTTTACATCATGCAACGGTCGTCACGATTGTAGGCGAATCTTACCGTTTGAAGGATCACTTTTTGAAAGAAGACAAGTGATTTTGTACATCATTAAACAAGCAAAAGTATACATTCTTAGGTTGACATTTACAGTCAATGTAAACTATTAAACTTAACTTAGCCTAATCTTAATTGCTCTTCTAACATTGCCTTTGTTTTTTTTCACTTCCAATGTTGCCTTTATTTGCACTTGAACTCGGAAGTTTCAGCTAACGTTCAGCTATTCACGAACCTTGCGCATGCAAGGTTGTCACTGAATCTGCTACCTCAGCCAAAAGCATCAAAGTGACCAAGGCGTAGCCGCTGCGTGAATACTGTGTTATATGAAGGTGACTACTTCTCTGAATAACTAGATACAATTGTTACCCACTGTGGTAATGCTGCCAGTGGATTTACCTTCCAATCCAATAATTCTTTTAACGTATTCTCATCAAATTCTTCAATATTTTCTTCCTCTTCGTCTATCCAAAAGGTTGGATCCTTTGTGTGAAATTCTTCAATTTCTTCAATGCGTAACCCTGCTTTTGCTATCGCGTTGATCAAATCTTGCATTCTCCATTTATAAGTAGGTACTTCTCCGTATGGTCCAATTTCATCATATCTTTTTCTTATTTCTAATTCCTTATTATGACTAATTCCAAAAGGTCTTAAATATGGGTGTATATCATACATAATACTTATGCCGTTTGGTTTTAAAGTTCTTTTAATATTTTCATACATTGAATCTAAGTTATCTATCCATACATGAACACCGTTAGAAGTATAAACCAGATCATATTCATTCGATTTTACTTTACTAAGCTTCATTGTATCATCGCAAATATAATCAATATCCCACTGATGTTTATCTGATATTAGTTTACTATTTTCAATTTGCATATCAGAAATATCGCATGAAGTAACTTGAGCTCCCATTAAACAAAAAGCAAATACTGCATGATTATCTCCACTAGATGGAACTAAAACCTTCTTATTCTTCAAATCCACAAAGTATTTCATTATAGTATTAAAAACTTCTTCAGGAAAAGCTGAACTAGGATTCAATATAATCTGATTAATTACATCTTCTGTACGATATTTTTGATACCAATCATTTGACCATGTGTTCCAAGCATTTTTAACTTTTTGTTCCATGATTATTCTCCATTCCTATTTAGTCACTTTCATATAACGTTCAGATATTCACGTCGTTCATTCCCCTTAGATAGCTCTTATCTTAGGGGAATGAATGTGTCCGCAGCCTATACTTCCTGAAAAACTTCTGGGACCGAGATCCGAATGGATCGATGCTTGAATATGGTGTTATCGGAAGTTCTTACCTTCTTTGAATCACTCTCAAACTATCTGTATAATACTCTATTTAAATAAGGAATTTTTTTAATTAAAAAGTGACTGGTCGAAAAACTTACTGCTATCCCCAATCCGATTACAATAATAAATTTGAAATATGCAGATACAGGAAGAGATTCAACGAGGTATTGTAATATTACAACAACCGGAACATGTATTACGTAAACAGTAAAAGCATTCAATGACAATGACTGCAATAAATTAATGGATTTATTTGCAATTCGTTGGAAAACGAATATTAATCCTACACACATTCCCATACACAGGAATGTTTCAATGAAGGAATATTGCAAACTACCGAAATTCAATCCTCCAGGCTGAAAAGAAGTTACCTTCCTAGAATAAACTATAGCTGCAAGTACAAACCCAATAATAATCCATATTACTCCTACGAATCTAGGAATCCGAACAATCCAATTATTTTTCGCAGCAGATAATCCTATTATAAAGAAACTTACATATTGAGGGACATGGGCGAATTCAGTTTGAATAAACCCGAGAAATCCAATCCAATGATCAATAGGATACCAAATGCGTATGACAAATGTTGCCAACGCAACAAAAGCAGTGAAGAGTAAAATTACAAAGAAACTCGGAAATGGTTTATGTACGTATTGTTTTGTATGCCTCGGATTCAACAAATACGTTTTTACAAAAGTAAAAATAATTACATAAATCAGTAGATGTTGAAGAAACCATAAGTGTCCGAAATTAATCACTGGCCAAGAAAATGGTATTAGCATAACGAATCCGATTATTAGAGGAATACCCAAATGAATAAATCGCTCTCTTAAAAAGCTCCCTAAGCCTCTCTTTTCAAGGGACGCTGGAACAAAATACGCTGATATTAAGAAAAATAGACTCATGAAAAATGCAGCATTTACAGCAAAAAAAGCACCTAAACCCGGTGAATCATCCGTTGTAAAATACCACCATCCGTTTGATCCTCCATAAGGTTGTCCAGCATGATGTGACACAACCAGCATAATTAAAAACACTTTCAAATTATCCAGGAAGTTTATGCGATTTTTCAGCGTCATCTCGAGAATTGCTCCTTTGATTTATAGATTTTATTTTTTGTAAGAATTTCCGATAACGCATTATTTACGAACTACTCTTCCATCTAATACAAATTAATAAATCCACGCATAATTTGTTCATTTCACATCTTACCAACCCTATTACAACCTATCTCAAATATAACAACCAACTCCACATTATTCAACCATATAATCCATATTAATCCAACGTAGAGCAATAAAAAAGCTAGACCGTCCTACTTTCGTAGTCTGATCTAGCTTCAAAATGCATGCTTAATATGATTAATCGTGTAATGTTCGCCACTGCGCTCGACTAGCACGACATCGAAGCGAAGCGAGATGTTGCGCAGCCTCTTCTGATAGAGATAGATCTCTGCTAGACGGCGTAGCTGCATTTGCTTACGCGGAGTGATCGCTTCTAGCACTGAGCCGTAACGATTCACTCCCATTCCTTGCGCATACACCGTTCTTGTTCGTACTTCTACGAACACAAGTTGCTCATCTTCGCGTGCTATAATGTCCAATTCACCTGAACTACAGCGCCAGTTGCGCTCAGCGATGATGTAGCCTTGCTCTTGCAAATACAGACTTGCACGCTCTTCACCTTCTGCACCTAGCTGCTTACGATTCAGGGTCATAGTGGCCATTCCCTCGCTTGTCGATCCGCCCGATATACAAAGCTCAATATTTCCGCAACTACGGCAAATAGCTCTGGTGGAATCTCTTGATCGATATCTAATTTGGATAATACTTCAACTAGTGATTGATCCTCTTGTATCGGCACTCCATTTTCTTTTGCTTTGGCTAGTATCCGTTCTGCCAGCTCTCCCTGCCCTTTCGCTATTAACGTAGGAGCGGTAGTGTTCAGCGGATCATATTTCATAGCAACTGCTTTGCGCAATTTCGTAACTGGTTGTTGTTCATTCATACTTTAAAGTCGACTCCTTTATAGCGCGTCGAATTAATCTGTTCGACATCTGGCGGAAGCATTCTCTGCTTCAATTCCTCTAGCTGTTCATTCTCTGCCTTTGCTGTTGGAATCGGAGTAGTTCTTACGGAAGATAGCATATAGCCTGTAGAATATAATGCTTCACTTATTTCCGGTTTCATCGCATCGATAACTGTACTAATCGCGGGATGATCGTTCCATAGATTCAAGCTAACGATTTTATTCGTAATATTAACATCAACCATCGTCGGCCCAATCGCATTCATATTAAGATCGAATACAATCCGACAATTTTCTGAATCTAGCTCACCTTTACGATCTCGACGAGTTTGGATATGAACAGCAGCCGTTTGACCACCGTCTTGATCCTGCAGTGGAATAAACATCGTCACATGTGAGAATACAGAGTGATTACGCTCAGTAGATAACATCAATTGCTGACCCGTTATCGCATTCAATAGCTGCTGAGCAGTTTCTTTCACCGCTGGCGGCGTATCCGCACTTTGCACCAATTGCATAATGGTAGATTTCAAGCTTTCATGATTGATTGACGCTTGATTAGATTGTGCCGCTGCTGCATTTGCTTGTGGCTGCAAAACATCGGATTGCTGACTTGCTGTCAATGGATTTTGATGAACGGTTGCTTGATTATGAACGATATCACTTTGGATATTCGCTTGTATTGCCGCTTGTAAATGAACAGCTTGTTGAACCGGAACATGCTGCTGTGTAGCTGGTTGCGCTGTCTGAGCATTACTTGCATTCACTAGTTGTGAGCTTGCTTGATTGCTAGTCACTTCTGCACTTTGACTCGATACTACTGATTGCTGTAAAGCCGTTACAGATGCCGGCACTGCTGCTGTAGTCGGTGTTGGAACGACATTCGCACTTAAATTACCCGCTGTATTCACTGCTGCAGGTTGAGCTTGGCTACCTACAATCGGCTGCTGCCCTGCAGTTGGCCCTGCACCATTTCCTAATACAACAGATGAGTTCGCTATATTACCTTGTGCCGTATTCATATTTCCACTTTGTAGATTAGTATTTGCTGGATTTATCTGTGTTGCTCGCACCGAAGCTTGATTCGTCTGCGGCTGAGCATTAACTGGCTGCTGAGTTAACAACTGTTTACCGAGTACTGTTTCATGATTGACACCGAGCCATTTCATGAGCAGTCCAAGATTTCCTTGTGAGGCTGTGGAGCTAGCTCCACCTTGTGATTGCGCAGCCGCTTGCGTTTGTCCTTGTTGCGCTACCATCTGTCCATCTTTAGCTACTTCTGCGCCCCCAGTTAATACGTTAGCGGCTTGATTACTCGCTCCAGTTGATGCTGGATGTTGCGTTGTTGCCCCATTTGTTGCCAGAGAACGTAATAATGTTGAACCTTCATCTAATAACGTTGCAAGCTGATTCATTAGTACCGTTGTTTGAGCACTTGTAGATGTCCCCCCAGTATTAGCTTGCAATAGCGTGGACAACTGACTTTTCAACTGATCGATTAAGCCATGTAAAGGCGTTCCCGATTGCAACTGATGGAAAGCAGAAATCGTTGCTTGTGTCATCGGTAATCCTCGTTTAAATGCGCTAGCCGCCGCTTGCATCCATTGCTCTGGGTTAACTCCTGCTGGTATTAACTGCGCGGCCTTCTGAAACGCTGCCGCAGTTTCCTTATTCAACGGAAAGCCTTCTTTGCGCAAATCTTTAATAATATCATTCGCCCATGCTTTATCTGGCATGTTAAGTGCTTTCAATATATCTTTCATCGGATCATTCATCCCAAGTGTCGTTGGATCGACTTGGCGCAGTAAAATATACGCACCCTTTGAATCTGGCTGAACTTGTAGTAAGGAAGCTTGACCTTCCATCAGTGGAATATCTAGCTTCGCTCTCACTTGAACTCCATTTATATTAACTAATGCTTCATTATTATCATATTGTTGTAAAACAACGCCACGAACAACTTGACCGATCTTCAATTCTAGTGTTCTTACATCATTACTTACTGCATCGCCCAGCATGCCTTTAATATTTCCGATACTCATGCGCGCTGTCCACCTCATTTCATTCACATATAGTATTTATCGGTTATTGCGCGCTTTTATTTGACTACTTATCGTATGATCTATGAAATTTTCATACTTCTAGAGTGAAAGGCTGAATATTATTTCAGCCCCTCCTCATCAAACCGTACGTGAAGTTTTCCTTCATACGGCTTTCCGATGTTCTTCTTTCATGCGCATGCAGATTACAAAAGCGTTTTTAATC
>NZ_JBXCIY010000044.1:0-5531 GCF_056786395.1 Paenibacillus sp. Y951
GAGTACCTATCCAGTGTAATTGTAATACTGCTATGTCCTAACCTTTTTGAAACTACCAGTGGGTGTACACCTGCTTGCAGCAACAAACTTGCATGGGTATGCCTCAAGTCGTGCAATCTAATCTTGGGTAATCCTGACTTTTGTAAGACATCTCTCCAACGTGCTTCGAGGAAGCTTGGGCTAATGGGGAAACCATTCCTCGTTTGGACAACTAATCCATAATCTGCGTAATCTTGACCACTGGCTTCTGCCTTCTGCTTATCCGCTAGCAACATCTTCTGTTGCTCTTCTAATGCCTTCATGGTCATTTCGGGCAAAAAGATGCTACGAATGCTCGATGGTGATTTCGGCTCTTGGAACTGGTAGCCATTGACTGCCTGTGTATACGATCTTCTGACGGTTAATTGCCGTTTATTCCAATCAATATCCTCCCACTTCAAGCCTAATACTTCTCCACGCCTCATGCCTGTGGTAGCAGCTAGTAAGTAAATCATATGGTAACGGCTACTCTTAGTGAAAGCTAAGAATTGTTTAACTTCTTCTTCGTTCCAAACTTTTGTTTCACTTTTAGGAATCTGTGGTGGTTTTACAAGCTGAGCTACGTTCTTAGCAAGCTTCTCCCAACGAACAGCAGTATTTAAGGCATCATTTAACACTTTGTGAATATGATTTATCGTTTGTGGTGATAATGGTTTTTCTCCACTGGATAGCCTACTATACAACTCGACAAGGTGCTCTGGTTTAAGCCCCCTTAACTTAATATGTCCTAGATTGGGAATGATGTGAAAATTAACTAGCCAACGGTACGTCTTGTACGTGCCAGGACGTATGCTCAGTTGCTTGTGAGCTAACCAACTGGTGAAAAACTCTCTAACGTCATCTTTCGTTTGTTCAACAAACGTATCCGTATTTAATTCATGTAACACCTTGGCAAGTGCACGTTCAGCATCTGACTTAGTAACAAACCCGCCTTTTGTTTTTTGCTGTCTTCTACCAGTAGCAGGGTTTTTACCAAATTCCACGACATAACTCCATCGTTCTCCTCGCTTTGTTACGCAACCTCTCATATCAATTCCTCCAATGTTAGTTCAAATTTGGGCGCAAAAAAAGAGCCTCCCACTTTAAGAAAGTGTTCAGACTCTAACCTTTTCGCTAAAACGCTTGGCTTTATGACCTAAGCGGTATAACAGACCGTTTGAGTTTGGATTTGAAAACAAGCACCTTTAGTAACATGGCTAGTCGTTTCCGTCAATTTTTCGTGGCTACCCATCTAAACGGACTCGATTCAGCCAACTATACTCCAGTCCAAACGGTCCATACTTCCATTAAAACATGGGAAATTTACCAAAAACAAGTATTTGATAAAAATGCGGATGTCCATGGAGCCTCCCGTTGCCGTCCTTGCCGAGGGGTCTTGCCAAGCAAGCACATCTTGAGACTTTATGTAGTTATAGAAATGAGTTGGATTCTATCTTGTACTAGCCACTCACTTCAAGAGAATTTAGCATTTGTACTTTCTAAGAAAGGAGTAATAAGTAGGAATTCACAAGCAGCACTCAACCTCTTGACATATTGGAATTTTTGCGGTGTAATCCATCCGAATTGGTTAAGTTGCAGCGCACTTCACCTTACAAAAAAAGTAAAAGTTGTATGCACACCGCAGGGAGGGCATTAGACGACCCCATTGTTAACCTCAGCTTTCTGACGGTAGGATTAAGGTACGGCGGAAAGAAAGACTTTGAGGAAAGTCTAGGAAGGAGTAAGCACCCTATGAGGGGGTAAACGGACTATATTGTGCAACGACGATTCAATGGGGCATAATTCTTAGGAATCTAAACGGACAACCAACCGATTTAGGTCGAAAAGTGAAGAAAAAAGGAGTAATTCTATGAGACAAGGAGATAATAAAAAATTTCGACAACTTACAAAAGTATAGTGACCGCCGTCCGCGTTCGACTTTATCTAACTAAATCGCGAATATGGAGATCGTCATATCTAGCAAATAGCCTCATAATAAAGTTACCAAGACAAAAGGAGAGTGCACGAATGAATGAACTTGATAAATACAATGATTTCGATGAGTTGTTTCTAGTACGGAGGGACCGATTAGCTATCAAAAGGGATTGTTGGATGCCTTATAAAACGGACGCTGATGGAATGAGGTTTTATAACCCATTAGTCTTTAATAAGCACATTGAGGGAGAGATGAAACTAGGTGCTTACAGTACTGACGCTACTACAAACACATGCAAATGGATTGTGGCTGACTTTGATGACAACGACAACGCTTGGACAGATTGCTGCAGTCTCTACGATACCCTTCTAAATAATAATTTGCAAAGCTTTATCGAACGCAGCAGTAGTGGAAAAGGATATCATCTGTGGTTATTCTTCAGTAGTCCCGTGCAAGCTGGTGTAGCTAGATCTATAATGTTTAACGCTCTTAAGGCAGCAAATATTCCGATAACAGGATCTTTTGCCAAGGGATCTTCCAATGCCCGTTCTCTTGACCGCCTTATACCTTCCCAAGATATGTTATTCAAGTCGGCTTATGGTAATCTGATAGCTTTGCCATTACAAGGAGAAGCAATAAAGCAGGGAAACACGTTGTTTATTGATAGAGAAACTCAACAACCGTACGAAGAACAATGGGAGTTGATCAGAAAGATTATCGAAAATCATAGAGTGCCACCCACCCATCAAGTTTTCATCAAGTGGAATAATCAAGTTGTTAACTCTAATAAGCCACCAGCTGTGTTGGTCCAATCAAATCAGCCTGTTAGATCGACTAATACCTCACAATGGGAAGCACTCGCACTAGCACAAGGACAATTTGAACGTATGAAAGGATGTGAAGCTATAAAACAACACTTAAAAGATTCGAACTGTTTTAACAATCATAGTTGGACAGACGTAATTTCAAACTTAGCTGTGTATGGTGCTTATAATCCTAATATAAAGAATGATGTAAGGAGCTTTACTCATGATATTAGTCAGAATTTTCTGACATATGATGAAGATGAAACGGACAAAACATATTTCAACAAGCTCAATTATATTGCGATGGGTGGGATTCCCACAAGCTGCAAGACCATGAGCGAGCAGCATAACTGGGAATGTCCACTAATAAAAGAGTGTCCTTACAAGTTTGTAGCACAGTATGGTGCACCTATTAGTTTGATGGTGTATGACAAGGACAAATCCATCTCGGTGGCTCAAAGATTACAGTTATATGAATTAGAACAAAACGGGTACTTTGAAAAGATATTGGAATCTATTAAATCTCTAAAGAAAGTTCAGGTTTGGAGTAAACAAGAATTCAAGTGGCTTTCTATTAATGTAGAGAAGGTCGATCGGCAATTGGTGGCAAAGCATTTGCTTGGAATAGCAGAGATTCGAATTAACCAACACCAACAAGCACCTTATTTCGCCCATGTTATTCAGAAACTACAACAAACCATATCCTAGGAGGATTTTGAAATGAAGAAACTAATGAATGAGCAAGAACTAATTGCATCGGTTGAGAAGTTAGATGAACAAGGAGTCGAATCTTTTGGAGAGAAGTTTATACAGGACATGATTGACAAAGGCTTGCCTATTAACGTCATTAACGAGCAGCTAGTAACGTATGTGCAGCTTTTGCACAAGAATGGTCTACTGGATAACCAAGACCCCCAAAAGTACACAGAAAAGTTGCAAGAGAAGGCTCTACAAATAACTAATATCGTCCCACCTTTAGTCCATGAGTCCAATGGGGGCTATGTCATCCTAAAGACAACCGCCAAGGGACCTAGACTAGAACAAATCACCAATTGGGTAGTTACAAATAAATGGGTTATCATCGAAACTAATGGGAATCAAAAGACCCTTATAGAGATTAATCGACAGGGTTCATTTTCCACGGTTGAGTTGTTAAGTAATTCAATGGCACAATGTAATATTTTTGAAAGCATTCTGAAACTAAAAGATGCCAATATTTATTGTAGCGCTGATAGTACAGAATTTCACAAACATTTGAAGCCTCATATTTCATTATTACCAAACAAAGTTATTTACCCCCAAATGTATTTAGGACTACATTTTACAAATGAAAATTCTGTCCCTGTATTTCTTTATCGAGAAGGTATAGAATCCCAAGTTGTTATGAATAGCAAGGCAAGGCTTGATAATCCAATGATTTGCACAACGCAAGCTGCCAAAGTATCTGAGTACACTCACCGCAAGTCTGATCTTGCACAATTCATTAAAGGTTTAGAATGTATGACAGAAGTCTTTCCGAAAACAAATGATCCGCTGGTAACAGTCACTACGCTTGCTTGGTTTATGGCTTCCCTGCTCAGTGGGTATTTGAAAGAAAAGCAATCGAATAACCATCCTATTCTATATCTTACTGGTCAAGGTGAAGATGGGAAAAGTGCCACTGCGGGGTTATGTGCCCTATTTAGCGGACATCAAACAGGCATTGGAAAAAGCGCATTATCTAGTAACAAACCGCTAAGACAAATGTTCTCAAATTCAAATGGTCATCCAACTATCGTAGAAGAAGCAGATGTGAAAGATAACCAAGCAACTAATAGGATAATTAATTATCTTAAATCCGTTTATGATAACCACAATTTGGAGGTCGGTAATCTTGAAGGCGTAGATCAATATAAGTTGGTTAACCCTGTATGCATCATTTCAAACTACAACCTCAAGGATCAAGCATTCTTGACCCGTTGCTTAAAAATTGAAGTCAGCAACAGATATTGGAAAAACAATAAAGAAGCACAAATAGCTTTCAAACAAACTGAAAAAATTAGTAAAACTATCAACCGTGAATCATTGTATTTGATTGAATATTTGATGGAAAATGATGCACATTGGGACACGTGGTTCCATGAATGTGAGAATCTTATCTCAAAGGATAACGATCACATCGTAGTTGGTAGAAATGAAAAGTCGTTACTAGTAATCGCATTTGGTATGAAAATATTACAGAATATTTTGATTAATTATCAACTGAAAGTTCCGCAATACTTCACAGACGCTGGCATCCGTAAACATATCAAATTACTGGAAGCTAACATTGAAGGGATGAAAAACTCAGACGATCTTGAGTTACAGTTATTACAATATGTTCTCCGCAAACGACACGACTACAAACATGCAAATGATTATATTTATAACGAGAAGGAAAATGCGGTTTATATTCACCGCCAAAATTGGATTGATGTGTTTGTTCAGTATCTCAGTGGAGATCATGAGACCAAAGGAATTACTCGAGATCAGGTAGCTAAAAGAACGCAAGTAAATTCCGCTAAAACTATTGTTGAGACGAAACGTATCACCAAGAACGGCTCGAAGACAGTATTCCATAAGATTGATATTCAAAAAGCAAAAAACATCTATGGAATTGGACTGGATGACTGGACCACTGAAAGTAGCAACAATCAAAATTTTGTAAACTCTGTATCATTTACTGTAGATTTCTTGTCGCATGTGGACTTTTCGCAAATTCCAGACTGGGATTCTAGTCAAGTGGTAAACTA
>NZ_JBXCIY010000045.1:0-4762 GCF_056786395.1 Paenibacillus sp. Y951
TCGCCATACGTCAGTCGCATAGACTCGAATACGATCGCCTCAGCTTCCGGCGTCCGCTTCGCCTGCTCCTCAAACAGCGCGTGGATCGTCTTGTCCTTCGGATACTCCGCCTTCGTATCGTTAAATGTCTCCAGTAGTTGACGCTTCTCTTCTTCCCCGACCAGCTCAATCTCGTCTAGCCGCATGTCTGGTCTTGCCGCAACTTGCTCCACTATCGCCGCCAAATGTCTTATTAATTTATTAATGCTCTCTTCTTCATAGGCTTGGGCATTGTAGCTAAATTTAACGAAAAGCCGATTTCCGCTTAGTCCCATAAATACATTTAATGCAAAACTTGTTTGCTCAATCCCCGTGAGGGTGGTTACAACAAAGTCTTGTGCCGCAGAATGTTTGTCATAAACAGGGGGTACATCCATCGGATAATTCTGAAATACGTAGATATGGTCAAACAAGTTAGATTTAAGTGCATTGCACGCTTGAATGTCAGCCAAGGATACATAGTCGTATCGCTCCGATTTCAACAAATCCGCCTGCACTTGTTTTGCCAAGGAAAGAAACGTTTCATGTCCAGCACGACGAATCCGTACTGGAATCGTATTGACGAACAATCCCACCATGCTTTCAATGCCGAGAACCTCGGATTGACGCCCAGAGACAACCATGCCGTATACAATATCGTCGTAGTCATTATATTGTTGGAGTAACCTCCCCCATATCGTTTGCATCAAAGTATTTAATGTTAGGTTGTGACGCCTACAAAGTATGTTCAACTGTTCCGTAAGCGTCTCTTCAAAGAAATATGAAATTTCGTTAAGCTCATACGATGTTGCACCTTGGATCTGATTTCCAGTGAAAATTTCCGTCCGATGGTTATAATCCTCCAAGTATTTGCCCCAATATTCCAACGCTTCTTCCTTGTCTTGTTTTTCCAGCCAATTGATATAGTCGCTATAAGGATATGCCGGAGGCAACTGAAGAGAGCGCTCGTTACGTATTTCCTCGTAAATTTTGAAAAGCTCGGCGCGCAGGATACCAGAACTCCATCCATCCAGCACGATATGGTGCATACTCCATATCATTTCGTACTGTTCCTCGCTGGTCTTCAAAACTGCTATCCGAAAAAGCACATCCTTCGTTAAGTCAAATCCTTTTTGTCTATCTGCTTTCTTGAACGCTTCTACATACTCATACCTCTTTGTTTTCTGCATCTCCGTAATATCTTCATAGACAAGAATCGGCGCTCTGTCTTTCAAAACGGCTTGAAGCGGTTGACTTAACTTTTTATGTGAAAAAAAGGTCCTTAAAACCTCATGCCGTTCCGTAAGAACTTTCAAGCTTTTCTCCAAAATGGACAGGTTAATTTTTCCGAGAAGCGACATGTTCGTCTGAACAAAATAAGCTTCGGGTTGGCTTTCCAACATCGAATGAAATAACATCCCTGACTGCATAGGAGATAACGGATAAACCTTGACTACTTGATCTTTTTGGATCATAGACTACTTCCCCCCCACATCTATAGGTTGCCGAATAGCTCGTTGAGATCTTCTAAAGTAACCCTAGAGTTACCAAGATCGCTCGGGGTCAACTCGGTTTCTGTTTGCTGCATGCAATGCGTAACGATCGAAAGCAATTGCTTCTTGTAATTGGCCATCAATGCCTGCATCGTGCTTTCGCGGTACTCCTGCTTGTCGTACGTCACGACCAGCGTCAGCTTTCCGTCCATTACGCTCCCTACAATGTCCAGCGCATAGATACGTTCCGATTGCAGACTCACTTGCATGCCAGTAGAAAGATCCGACATCGACATAGTCCCGGCATCCATTTCTCTGTCCCACTGTCCCAAGTAATTAAAGCTGATTTCCAGCTTCAATCTACTGCCAATGCCGCATTTCTCCGCTGGCGACAAATACTTCAGCATGCCATATCCCACGCCTTTGTTCGGAATCCGTCTTAGCTTCTCCTTGAACGATTTGACCCAGTAGGATATTCCTTCCGCCCTCTTCAATTCGAAGACGACTGGATAGATGCTCGTAAACCAACCTACTGTTCTCGTCACATCCACATCATTCAATACTTCTTCCCGGCCGTGGCCTTCCAGATGTATGGCAAGCGTCTCATGACCCGTCCATTCCTGCATCGCTAAACCGAGAGCCGCGAGCAGTACATCGTTCATTTCCGTCTTGTACGCATGATGCGTTCCCGTGAGCAGGTTTTTCGTTTCCGTCTCGCTTAAGCTAACCGCCGCAATTGCGCTGCTTCCGATCGTACGTGCTCCGTCGCTTTCCCAGTCTTTAGGCAGCGGTTGCACATTGACACTCTGCTCCTGCCGCCAATAATCAGCCTCTCTGAGCAGCTTCCGGCTCTGTGCATATATTCCCATCCGCTCCGACCATGTTCGGTACGAATGCGTTTTGCCAGGTAAGGTAACAGATTCACCCCGCAGCAGGTACTCGTATCCTGCCGCGAAATCCTCCAATAGAATTCTCCAGGACACCCCGTCTATGACAAGATGATGAATCGCGATCAGCAGATGGTCGCCGCTGTTCGTCCTGAACAACCCAAGTTGCATCAGCGGGCCAGTTTCTAGATTCATCGTCTGCTGCACCAGTGTCGCCTCACGCTCAACTACCGCGCTAACATCCGCTTCATCCGAGACGTCAAATACATGCAGGCAGAACGCTCGATCTTCTATCCCTCGGTTTATCTGCACGAGCTTCCCTGCTTCTTGCTGGTACACCATCCGCAGCGCGTCATGGTGTTCCGTCAGCTTGACTACCAATTCCTCCACGAGCGCTTCCCGGAAACCGTCCGCGCGGTACAGCATCATCGCCTGATTCCAATGATCGCTTTGCGAGAATCGTTGCTCAAAAAACCAACGCTGGATGGGACTAAGCGCCACTTCGCCCTCCACGGTCCCTTCTTCGGCTGCTGCCTGGGTCGTGACCTGAATATAGCGGCTGACTTCCTCGATCGTCGGATACGTGAACATATCCCGGACGACCAGCTTGAGCCCTTCCGAACTTAATCTGGACACGATCTGAATCGCTTTGATCGAATCGCCTCCCAGCTCGAAGAAGTTATCTCGGATGCCAACTTGTCCGATTCGGAGCACGTCCTGCCAAATCGTCGCCAGCTTCGCTTCTGTCTCGCTCCGCGGCGCAACATATTCACTTCCTGCCTGCACCAGACCTTGTGGCTCCGGCAGCGCCTTCCGGTCTACCTTGCCATTGGCCGTCAACGGAATTCGCTCCACTTCTACCAGATGCGACGGCACCATGTAATCTGGCAAGCTGCGCTTCAAATGCGAACGCAGCTCGGAGGCTTCGAATGCTCCGCTGCTCACCACGTACGCACACAGGTAAGCTTCGTCCCGCTCGTCTTTCCGAGCGACAACCACCGCTTCCTTCACGTCCGTGTGCTGCAGCAGACCGTGCACGATTTCGCCCGTCTCGATCCGGTATCCCCGAATTTTTACTTGCTCATCGATCCGGCCCATGTACTCCAGATTCCCGTCCAGTAGCCATCTTACCAAGTCTCCCGTACGATACATCCGCTCGCCAGGTTCAAACGGGTTGTCCACGAACTTTTCCGCCGTTAGCTCCGGACTCTTCAAGTATCCACGCGCCAGGCCGTCCCCCGCGATGCACAGCTCACCTGGTACCCCAATTGGTGCTAGTTTGTTCGAACGGTCGATGACATACATGCGAACGTTCGGAAGCGGTTTCCCGATTCCTACCTTCTCCGTATGTGGCGTAACCGACTCATGCGTCGCATAGATCGTGGCCTCCGTCGGCCCGTAGATGTTCTCGATTCGGGCGTGCGGCCACTGCTGGCAAGCTCGCCAAGCCATCTCCGTCGGGAACGCTTCGCCCGCGACAAACAGGTACTGCAACGATTGAACGGCTTCCCCACTCATTTTCGCCTCCGCCATGAACAGCTGCAACATGGAAGGTACAAAGTTGATGTGCGTCACCTGATTATCGACAATGACGCGAAGTAGCTCCTGTGGATCTCTCTCAGCGCCCGGTGCCGCCACGACCACTTTCCCTCCGCCAGGTATCCAGCCGAATAGTTCCGTTAATGACACGTCAAACGTATAGGCCGTCTTCAGCAAATAAGCTTCTTCTTCCCCGCAAGGATACTTGTTGTGCAGCGCAACCAGAATATTCGTTAAGCTGTTGTGTTCGACCATGACCCCTTTCGGTTGCCCCGTCGACCCTGACGTGTAGATGACGTACGCCAGATCGCTTGGATTGCTTGCTGCTGGCAAGTTCGAAGTGTCGCCCGCATACAGCGACGCGTCCGCAAGGTCTAATACGCTTCCTTCGTAATCTTGCGGTACTTCTGCGTCACCGTATACGAGTAGAAGATCGGCCTTGCTGTCTTCCAGCATGTATGCGATCCGCTCAGCCGGGTACGTCGGATCAATTGGTAAGTACGCACCGCTGGTCTTCAGAATCGCGAGAATCCCCACGATCATCTCCACCGAGCGCTCCGCCATAATTCCCACGATCTCGTCGGTTCCAACGCCTCGTGCCCACAATGCATGCGCCAGTTGGTTCGCCTTCGCGTTTAGCTCGCCATACGTCATTCGCGCAGACTCGAATACGATCGCCTCAGCTTCTGGCGTCCGCTTCGCCTGCTCCTCAAACAGCACGTGGATCGTCTTGTCCTTCGGATACTCCGCCTTCGTATCGTTGAACGTCTCTAGTAGTTGACGCTTCTCTTCTTCCCCGACCAGTTCGATCTCATCCAGCCGTAT
>NZ_JBXCIY010000046.1:0-4457 GCF_056786395.1 Paenibacillus sp. Y951
AGCTCTAAAACCAGATCACAAAGTTGGCGCTTATGACGCTGAATTAGAAAAACAAGCAACAGCAGTTAATCAAATTGCTAGTGAATATGGTTATTATGCAGCTTATAATGGTGATCATGGTACAGTATTCTTAAAAGATGCTGATGGTTATAACTTCATGGTTTATGGTGATGATGTCGATAATGGCGGTTCAATTGTAATCAGTACTGAACATATGGTGAAGGGTACTACAGTTCAAAAAGACCGAGTAGAATTGGTGGTTGAAACATTACAAACATTGGGACTACCAATTGATGGTAAACTGGAGGCAGCCATTATCAAGTGTCTTAGTGCAGGTTCTGATGCAACGGTCGGCTATGATGACTTTAATGTTGAGATCTTTTTTGTAAGATATGGTACGCTTGTAATGTACGTTGAAGAAACTTAAATAGTAGGCACTCTTTTAACTTAGAGCCTCATGGGTATGGAATCATACTATGGAGGGTTCAAGGTCAAAAAAGAGTGCCTTTGTTGTTTTTGAAGATACTCATACGGGGTGGTTAACTGTTCTACTAAGCAGTCTAATTGGTTCGTAGAGCATCAAGCATCCTAAGAAAAAGGCGATATTGGCTCGAATGTATGTTTTCATGGATATATAAAGAAAAGGCGCAGTTCACTGTCTCCCACAGTAGTGGGGAAAGTGGATGACTGCACCTTTTCCAAAACTTACAACGCAATATCGAAAGAAGTCCAATAGTGTGAGGGTTCGGACAGTTGTTGGAGTGGGTTAGTGGCTTAACGTTTTACATTCCCACAACTGGGGAATGTTGAGCGTGTTGCCTTTGTATATCGTTTGTGTTTACTTGGATGTATTTGCGCACCATGGATATGTCATGATGCCCTAAAATCTTTTGTAATGTGAATAGGTCGCCACCGTTCATCATGTACATTTTGGCGAACGTGTGGCGAAACGTATGAGGGGAGACACGTACCCCTGTAATCTGTGCCTGTTCTCCATGAAGGCGGATGCGTTCATAGGCTTGATTATACGTGAGTGGTTGTCCATTGTTGAGCAGGAATAGGTTAGTTGAAGAATGATTATTGAAGTGTTTCTGATTCTCACGTTGTAGGAGTTGTACCAATTCGAGCGTCTTCTTACTCAGTGGTACCGTTCTAGCTTGTCCATTCTTGGCTATGTTGGCAGGAACGGTGAGGGTGGAAGCTTGAATGTCTACTTCGTCTGACGTCACATGCAAGGCTTCATTAATCCGTAAACCTGTATCAAGGAGTAAGATAAGCAGGACATAATCTCTAAAACCAAGATAGTCACGTTGGTTAGGCGAGGCAAGCAGTTGTAGCATTTGTTCTTTGGTAAAGGCTCCAATGGTATCCTCTTTCACTCGTTGAAGCTTAATGCGAGAGGCAAGGTCTTGTTGGAGGTAGCCTTCGTCATGAAGGAACTTGATTAGACAACGTAACGTGCGAGTTCGAATGTTCACGGTGGATGGAGACAAGCCAAGTGTGGTAACAGTAGATTGTAGGGTTGGATGGTTATGGTACAAGGGTTGAGTGGTCAACATGTACTGGATATACTGACGTAAATGGTCTGCCGTTAATCCGTTGAGTTCAACAGTTGGATAGTATGACAAGAGCCAATGCTTAAAGTAACGATAATGGTTCGTATGATCGTGTAATGTCCTTGGTTTTAATCCTTCAGTCTGCTTAGCTCGGAAGAAGATGTCGAAGTAAGGGTCAATGGGATGATGCGAAAGCGAAGGGTGAGGAAGTGAAAGGGTTTGTGTATTCATGTCATATTACTCCTTTATTATTCAAGTGGGTAGATAAGCGGATTATATGATAACGAGATGAAATCTAACAATAATTAAACAATGCATCCCAATAAAGTATATAAAAGGTTCCAATACTTGAAACAATAATAAATAGAACATATACTAAAATTAACCAAATTAAAGGAGGTGGAATCGATCTATGGATCAAACAACATCAGAAACAATTAGTGACTCAATAAACGTAGAATATTCTATTGAAAATTTAAGGAATATTCAAGAACTTATTAGATTTATAGATCAAAAGGCAGCAGCAATCTTAGTTATCTATGGTTTTATTGTAACAGTGTTTATGACTGTTTCTGATGAGCTAGTGTTAATTAATCCTTTTGATCTTCAAGTTTTGAATGCAATATGTTCAATTCTCGTTTTAGTATTAGGATTATCAACGCTTTTTTGTTTAATCTATCAAATTTACTATATTGTCATGAAAATTCTTAAACCACGGCTTGCTAATAATTACAAGCAAGATGAGTATTCAACTTTCTACTTCGAACATCTTGCCGAGATTCCTAAGAAAGAATTGTATACAATACTAAAAACTATTACAAATGAAGATAAGGTTGAACATATTGCCAGTCAAATTCATGAAATCTCTAAAATAATGAAAATAAAAACTTATAGATTAGAGAGAAGTTTTATAGGATTACTAATTACAATCGGTTTGTTAGTCGGTTATATTTTACTATTAAAATTAATGTGAGGTGTAGGAGAATGACAATGAGTGAAGATATTAGAACAAAGGTCAAAAAAATTGTGGATGATGAATTCACAACAGAAGAAGTGTTTATAGTACCAGATATTGACGATTCAAGATTGACGTTTGGAAATAAGGGGTTAAAATTTGAAGCTACTGTTTTACATATTGATATGAGAGGTTCAACATCTATTTTGAATAAGCATAATAAATCTAGTGTAGCAAAGATCCACATGGCATATTTTCATGCAATAATAAAAATAGTAAACCAATATAATGGAAATATTAGAAGCTTCAATGGCGATAGTATGTTGGTGTTTTTTTATGGCACGGCGGTGGATATTATCACTAATGCTGTAAAAGCAGCTCTGCAGATAGTCTATATTATAACTAATAAAGAAAAAGGTATTAATAATTATTTGAATAAATATAGTGCAATAGATTTTGGAATTGGTATAGATTACGGAGAAATTCTATGTACCAAAATAGGGGTGCATGGAGTTACGAAAGATTTAATATGGATAGGAAATGCTGTCAATAGAGCTGTGAAAATTGGTGACAATGCTGAATCACCGTATGAAATAGCTATTTCAAATAACGTATATAATAAATTAAGTAACTATATGGGAACAGTATCAAAAACAGATATGTGGAATCAGCATACTCATCAATATAATAATCAAACGGAGTATTACTACAATTCAGCGTACCACTTATCACTCGATTAAAAAATGTTGCAAACAACTGCTAACAGTATGCAAACTTGAGTGGTACCCCTATGTTTACGAGGTTTTGTGCTTGATCCTTGGTAAATCCTAAGCCTACTGCCTTATTTACATCTTTTGCAAACTCACAGCTCATATCGTACTTATAACTAGGGGCTGCATTTACCTTATCTACAGGTAAGGATAAGAGTAATGATAGCACCAAGGCTAGCATGAGTATATGCGATTTTTTCATAAATGTTCCTCCTCTATTGACATAATTTACATCTATGACTTGATTTTAACAGCCGAAAAGCTTGATCGTCAATTAGGGTAAATTTTATCATTAATGGTGTGGAAAAACAGAAATGAAGCCCCACCAGATAAATTCTAGTAGGGCTTCATTTCCTTCTTTACAACTTTATTTAGAGGTTGATATAAATTCTCGGATTAAAAACTGTTTTCCGCAGCCGTCAGTACAATGGACTTCACCGCCTGCCATTCTAGAACCCTCTTCATCACCTACAAATTTCACACCTTTATTACCGCACTCTGGACAAAATTTCATTTCATTTGCCACAAATTTGAGTTCCCAATTAGTTTCAACTACGGCAGGTGTTGCTACATTTGATTTAGGCATGGACAGCACTTCCTTTTCAATTTGTTTGGTTTTATACTTTTATTTTATCGTAATACTACGTATTTGCACAATTATGCTAGATAGGATCCTTTTAGAATGGGGCTTGGGCATAAAAAAGGCACACTCATTCGATAAGTGTGCCTTTTAGAGATTATTTGAATTACTTTTCTTCAACGTACATTACAAGTTTACCATACTGTATTTTGATGATTTCTACATTAAAGCCGTTATAACCAACTGTAGCATCCGCCGCACCTGCTGCTAAGGTTTTTGTAATTGCTGCTGCAAGTTTATCATCTACTGGCAGTCCAAGCGCATTTAGAGCGTCTACAATCAAATCTATCCGATCGCTCTGTACTTTATGAGCCTTAACTAAGTACTCAGTGTTAATGACGATTGAACCACCATTATCAGTACCGTCACCATAGGTCATGAATGCATAACCATCGGCATCTTGCAGACCAATTAATCCGCTATCACCATTGTAGATCGCATAATAACCATATTCACTTGCCACTTGGTTAACTGCTGTAGCTTGTTTTTCTAATTCAGCATCATAAGCGCCAATCATATTATCTGGTTTCAAAGCC
>NZ_JBXCIY010000047.1:0-4217 GCF_056786395.1 Paenibacillus sp. Y951
AGCTGGTGCAGGCGTGGCTCGCGGATATTTGAACCGTCCAGAGCTAACGGCGGAGAAGTTTGTGGACAACCCGTTTGAACCAGGCGAGCGGATGTACAGGACGGGAGACCTTGCAAGATGGCTGCCGGACGGGAATCTGGAGTATCTAGGAAGGATTGACGAGCAGGTGAAAATCCGGGGGTACCGGATCGAGACGGGCGAAATCATGCACGGTCTGTTGCAACACGCGGACGTGAAGGAAGCGGTGGTCGTCGCTCGAAAAGACGAACGGGGCGAGGCTTACCTATGCGCGTATGTGGTGAGTAACGGAGCATTCAATGCTACCGAATTGCGCACGTATTTGAAGGGCAACATGCCGGACTACATGGTACCGTCGTATCTGGTGGAAGTGGAGCAAATTCCGCTGACGGCCAATGGGAAGGTAGACCGTAAAGCACTGCCGGAGCCACAAGGACTTGTGCAGGCAGGAAACGAATACGTGGCGCCGCGGAATGAGACCGAAGCGAAGTTGGCGGCGATTTGGCAGGACGTGCTTGGCCTTTCACAGCCAGTGGGCATCCTGGACGACTTTTTCCAGCTTGGAGGCGACTCGATTAAAACAATACGTGTGATCGCGAGGATGGAGCAAACGATCGGACAAAAAACGAATCTCCATCATTTGTACCAATATTCGACCATTGAGTCTTTCTTGGCGAACCTTTCCATGTCCGATTACCTGGATCTCGTGGCTGCTGAACAAGCGATGGTAGCCGAAATGGAGAAGCTGAGGGAGAGAATCTTATCTGGCCCAGCATCGTTGGCAGGTGAAGTTGAAGAGTTCTATCCGATGAGTGATATTGAGCAAGGGATGATTTTCTACACTCTTATGCAATCCGAGGATGCGTTATATCACGATCAGTTTGTTTATGGGCTTAAGGATGAACGTTTCCAATTAGAAAGATTGAGGAAAGCATTGCGCTTTATGGTCAGGAAGCATCCGATCTTAAGAACCGACTTTTACCTGGAGACTGGTACTTATCCCGTTCAAATTGTGCGTAAACACGTGGGAATTCATATCGGAATGAATGATTTATCCGCATTGGACGGGATAGATCAAGACGAATACGTGAAGCGTTGGCTAGCAGAAGATCGCAAGCATCCGTTTGACATCGGGACGGCACCTCTTTGGCGGATGCAGGTGTTTTTGCTCGGCGGGGGGCGCCTGTATATGAACTGGATTTTCCATCACGCCATTTTGGATGGTTGGAGTATCGCGTCGTTTATGACAGAACTGCTAAATGTATACGGAATGCTAAATGCTGGGACATTTAACCCACATGAAGAAACCTCTTTGCAGAGCACATACAGGGATTATGTGATTGAACAGCTCGCGGTCAAAAAACGTCTCGATTTCCAAATATTCTGGCAAGAGGAATTGCGGGAATACAAGCGTCTAGAACTCTGGGAAACGGCAAAATCAGACTTGAAACAAAGCGGTGTATATACGCACTCCTTGGAAAACAGGTTGTTCCAGGAACTTAAGTATGTGGCGAAAATTAGCGGAACAAGCCTGCGCTCCATCTGTTTTGCAGCGTATTTGTATAGTCTATCTTTGTTTACTTACGATAATGAAGTTCTAACTGGACTAGTAGAAAACGGACGGCCTGTTCGTGAGGATGGGGATAAAATACTAGGCTGTTTCTTAAATACAGTGCCGGTGAAAATGAAAATTGATACGCAATTGACATGGTTGGAATGGATCCAGAATGTTCACGCCAAGTGCATGGTGATGAAAAAAATTGGAAGATATCCTCTTCGGGATATTATGCGTATAACAGGCGAGACAGCTGATGATGGCAACCCGTTTTTTGACACAATATTCAACTATGTTGATTTTCATATATACGAATCTTTGCAGGAAACGTCAATCATCTCGAATGCATCGCCAGAATTAAATTATGAGCGAACGAATACAAAATTGGATTTTTCCGTATCAACCACATTTAATGGGTTGGCGCTAAGAATAGTATCCTTTTATCCGGAAGAGGTCACCCTTAGGTTGCTTCAGTATTTTGAGCGGGTATTGCGCATGATGGCAGAAGATCTAGGAAATTTGCATGAAGAGGAATAGTTGTTCTAATTATTCAATTATGAAGAATTGTTTTGTAGCAGTCGATCCAGCGGAATACTTATGCGAAAGTGAAGGGAGAGTTGATAATGGCTGAGGGTAGGAAGACAATAGGTTCGACTCGGACGATGCTAAGAGATTTTCTCGAGAAAGAAGAGAGGCTTCAGCTACTGGAGACGTTTAACGACACAAAGGTGGAGTATCCGAAGGATCAAACGATCTGCGCCCTGTTCGAGGAACAGGCGGGGCGGATGCTGGACAAGGAGGCTGTACTATTCGGGTCTGTACGAATGACGTATGGGGAGTTGAACGAGAAAGCAAACCAACTGGCATATACACTGCGAGCACGAGACGTAGTAACGGACCAGATCGTGGGAATCATGGTGGAACGCTCGGTGGAGATGATTGTGGGGATTCTCGCGATTCTTAAGGCCGGCGGTGCTTACTTGCCTATCGATCCATTGTATCCAGAGGAGCGGATCGCATACATGCTGGAAGACAGTCGAGCAAGACTGCTCCTCGTATATGGTGTCGGGGACGCGGAAGTACCAGCGGGGTATGCAGGAGAGGTGTTGAATCTGGCGGAAGAGTCATTGTATGCGGATCACACTGAGAATTTGCCAGCAGCAAGTGGACCAAGCGATCTGGCGTATGTGATCTATACGTCGGGGTCGTCGGGACAGCCAAAAGGGGTCATGGTCGAACACTGCAGTTTAACGAATATACTGGTTGCGCTGCACAACAAATATCCTTGCGGGGAAGAAGACGCATATTTGCTGAAGACAGCCTATACATTTGATGTGTCATTGACGGAACTGTTCGGCTGGATACTTGGCGGAGGGAAAGTGGTTGTGGCAGCACCGGGCGCTGAGAGAGATCCAGAGGAACTGCTTCGCATCATTGTGGATGAACAGGTGACGCACCTCAACTTTGTACCTTCTATGCTACAGCTGTTCATGGCAGAGGCGAAAACTAGCGGTGAGGCCGTTCCATCGCTACAGTACCTGTTTATTGCGGGTGAAGCGTTCCCGACGGAGATGGCTCGGCGAGCTTGCCAGCAGTGGTCGCACGCCCGAGTTGAGAACATCTATGGACCGACGGAGGCCACGATCTATGCGACGCAAGAGTCGGTTACGAGACTTACAAAAAAGGTAGGAATCGGAAAACCGTTTCAGAATATACGGATTTATGTGGTGAATAAATCGAACCAACTTCAGCCGATCGGGGTGCCAGGAGAGCTGTGCATCGCGGGAGATGGGTTGGCTCGCGGATATTTGAATCGTCCAGAGCTGACGGCAGAGAAGTTTGTGGACAACCCGTTTGAACCAGGCGAGCGAATGTATCGTACGGGAGACCTTGCAAAATGGCTACCGGACGGAAGCTTGGAGTACCTGGGCCGCATTGACGAGCAAGTGAAAATCCGGGGGTACCGGATCGAGATAGGTGAAATTGTGCACGGTTTGCTGCAGCACACGGACGTAAAGGAAGCAGTGGTCTTGGCTCGAAAAGACGAGCACGACGAAGCTTATCTATGCGCGTACGTGGTGAGTAACGGAGCATTCGATGCCTCTGAATTGCGTTCGCATTTGAAGCGTAGTCTGCCAGAGTACATGGTACCGTCGTATGTAGTAGAAGTGGAGCGCATTCCGTTGACGGCCAACGGGAAGGTAGATCGGAAAGCACTGCCAGAGCCACAAGGACTTGTGCAGGCAGAAAGTGAATACGTGGCGCCGCGGAATGAGACCGAAGCGAAGCTGGCGGCGATTTGGCAAAATGTGCTCCGGATTCGCCAAGTTGGCATCCGAGATAACTTCTTCGAGCTGGGCGGGGATTCAATCAAAGCGATCCAGATCGTGTCCAGATTAAGTTCGGAAGGGCTCAAGCTAGTCGTCCGAGATATGTTCACGTATCCGACGATCGAGGAAGTCAGTCAATATGTACAGGTGACGACCCAGGCAGCAGCTGAAGAAGGGATCGTGGAAGGTGAAGTGGCGCTTAGTCCGATCCAGCATTGGTTTTTTGAGCAACGATTCTCGCAAAGCGATCATTGGAATCAGGCGATGATGCTGTACCGCGCGGACGGTTTCCGAGAAGCGCTCGTAGAAGAAGT
>NZ_JBXCIY010000048.1:0-3476 GCF_056786395.1 Paenibacillus sp. Y951
GGGAGACGTTACGCAAAAGGGCTCGGACCCGTTCCGTTAGAAAGACCGACCTCCACCCCTTAGTTAGATGTGACGAAGGAATGAAAGGGCTTAGACCCGTTGAGACATGGGAGCGAGAATCGCTAGGGTTACGTGGAGACGTGCATAATATGGAATAATATAAGTGATTAATACATCGCTTTTGTTCCTGCATGCCCTTTTCATTCTCCCACAGCCATCGGCTCCTTCATGTATTTTTCTTTCACATTTGTCATAAGGTGAAATCCTGCGAATTCATGAGTCTGAGTGAGAAAACTGAATCATTTCGAGGGAGCGTAATACCCCATAATTCGTCAGTTTACAGATAACTTAAATATCAAAGCCCATCTTGCGGTTTTTAAACGCTCAGGGGTAAAATCGACGGTTTCCCACTCATTCTTGTCTGTAGCCTGCATCCCCCATACGGAAACCGCTTCATTTTCTGCGACATCCAGGGTTTGATTTAGTTGGATCGTATTGCGTCCATTAAGTCTACTATCGCGATCGATGTATGTAACAGTTGATGACGTACCATTTTTATTCACAAAAGCTGATGTGATCTCATACAGCGGTTTACTACCTTCAATTGAAACTGTCTTAATCGATGCAATAAATTCGCCTTCATAGTCCTTTGTCTTCTCTTGTGAATCCTGCATTGCGGTGCTAATTGAACTGTATGTCTTCGTTTTCGTCCCATTTTCCCAAAGTTCAATTGTAGCAGTAATATTATTTTTGTTTCCGCCATACTTCAATTTCACTGCACCCGACATCGTGCCAAGAAAAGGCTGGAACTTCCGTGCTTCTCCGGCAAATAAATCGATTGGCTCCACGTGCAAAGAAGTTCCTTCAACTTGTTTTGTTATTTCTGTTTCCGATTGATTAGATACATTCTTTGAGCATGCACACAGTATTACAGCAATAATAAGTATCGAACCGATGAACTTTAGCTTCAGCAAAGTAATTTACTCCCCCTTTCTTTTATATTGTTTAATTTTACCATTAACCAAGCTATAGTTAGAACACATTTTTAAAGTATACTGCCAGTTAGCTTAACGCTCAGCAGTACATATGTACCAAATGTCTTATTTTATGAATATGTAAAAGGAGCTGCCGTGGCAGCTCCTTCATCGTTGTATATAGTCCTTAATTGAACTAACGTTCTCCGTTAGGATTCCTGTAGAGCGTTAAATTTACACTTTGCAATAAAACGAGCGACTCCGTTACGATAGGGTAGTCACGGGTCATAGCCCTTTAGCCATCTTAAGGAGGTCGCTCTATCTTGAATTTTAAAGCCCAAGCCAAACAAAATCAACTACTAGAACGCATTTCTATCCAGCACCTTGTCGTCGGAATCGACATCGCTCAGCAATCTCATGTTGCTCGTGCTGTCAATTTCCGTGGTATCTCACTCGGTACTCCGCTTCACTTCTCTAACGACGAAGTCGGTTATAGTCAATTGCTGCGGTGGATGAAAGATATCCAAAAATCACATTATTTAAACGACACCATCATCGGTATGGAACCAACTGGCCATTACTGGCTCAGCCTCGCTGCCTGGCTCAAGGACCGAAACCACGAGACAGTGCTAGTAAACCCCCATCTCGTCAAAAAGAATAAGGAAAACCGAGACAATACTCCCTCTAAAAGCGACATTAAGGATGCCTTGGTTATCGCCGACATGGTGAAAAACGGCTACTACACTGTCATTAAAGAAACTAGTAAAGTGTTCATAGAACTACGAGTGCTTATGGCCAACCGGGAGACAATCGTCCATCGACTTGTCAGTGTCAAGAATCAGATTCATCGCTGGGTCGACATTGTATTTCCGGAGCTAAGGCAGGTATACAAGCACCTCATTGGCTCTGGGTCACTCGCTACATTGCGTCTCTTTCCAACGCCTGCTGATCTTAATAAACTCACTGTTCACCAGGTAATCGAAGGCTGGAAAACAGTCATGAAACGGCATAGCGGTGAACGCAGAGCTGGTGAGTTACTAGCATTGGCAGCTCGCTCGGTCGGTGCAAAGCATGCCCAAAAAGCCTATAAACTTCATATACAACAGCTGTTGGCAGAATATGATCTCGCTATGGAGCAGCTACAGGTCATTGAGGAAGAAGTGGCGACTGTCCTAGCCCGTATTCCACTGGCTAAGCCTCTGCTCGCAATGAAGGGGATGAGCATCTTGTCTGTTGCCGGCATTCTAGGTGAAGCTGGCGATCTCAGTGGTTATGCACATGGCAATGCGTTGTTGCGTCATGCCGGTCTCAACCTAGCTGAAGCAAGCTCAGGCAAGTGGAAAGGCCAGATGTCCATTAGTAAACGTGGCCGACCAAGGCTTCGGCATGCCCTGTTCATGGCAACTATGGCTCTCATTATGAACGATGAAACATTCAAACGACAGCACGAACTGAATGTAAAGACAAAAAGTATGAAGCCCATGCGTTCAGTGATGAAGCTCTGTGGTAAACTGGCCCGCATTCTGGTTGCCCTAGCTCGTAGTGGTGAAGCTTACGAACCGGATCGAGCTCTTCCTATGAAACAGGTGTCTTAATCATTACACGCACAGCACAAAAACTGGCTTATTCGCAGGATTTTAAGATTGCACGGAGTACCGGATTGCATTCAACAAAAGGGCATAGACCCGTACCGTTAGGATTACCGGCCTCCACCCTCTGGATAGGCGTAACGAAGGAATGAAAGGGCATAGCCCCGTCGAGAAATGGGAGTGAAAGCCTCCGGAGGTACGTGGAGCAGCGTGCAGCAGATCAACAAAAAAAGGAGCGAAAGCTCGCCCCTTCTGTTCCCGCATGCCCATCGGTTACCAATTTTGACGGAACCCGTTCCATTTAATCCGAGCTATGATTTATCTATAGGTGAAATCCTGCGAATAAGCGAGCATTCGTGAGAAAACTACATCGTACCGAGGGAGTTCAATGAGCAAAAACAACACATAAGAATACTACACATTTTGGGTGACTTTAACATATTGGAGAGGTAATAGATAGAAAACAATATGTCGCAGTACGACAACACTATCTATCAGAGTTCAATCCACGTACCTACGTGAGGTACGACGTACCAGCGACTCTCCTGCTGTCCTTCGCTGATAAGTTCAATCCACGTACCTACGTGAGGTACGACCTAGCGTCATTCCCATTCTGAAAGCACCATTTATAAGTTCAATCCACGCACCTACGTGAGGTGCGACTTCGAAACGTTGCCTATCCGTTTCAAACCATTCAGTTCAATCCACGCACCTACGTGAGGTGCGACCGAATTGCTTCCATGTATGCAACCTCTCGGATCAAGTTCAATCCACGCACCTACGTGAGGTGTATAAATGCTAGTCTAAATATGTACAGAATTGCTTGAATAAAGATGTACAGTTTTGACGACATGCTACATACTTGTCTCAAGGGAGAGATGAGTATGTACATGACGTTGGATGTTCAAACGGA
>NZ_JBXCIY010000049.1:0-3293 GCF_056786395.1 Paenibacillus sp. Y951
GACGGTACCATGTACTCCGGCAGACTACGCTTCAAATGCGAACGCAATTCAGATGCGTCGAACGCTCCGCTGCTCACCACGTACGCACACAGGTAAGCTTCGTCCCGCTCGTCTTTCCGAGCGACGACCACTGCTCCCTTCACGTCTGCGTGCTGCAGCAGACCGTGCACGATTTCGCCTGTCTCGATCCGATACCCCCGGATTTTCACTTGCTCGTCGATCCGGCCCATGTACTCCAGGTTCCCGTCCGGCAGCCATCTTACCAAGTCTCCGGTCCGGTACATCCGCTCGCTAGGTTCAAACGGGTTGTCCATAAACTTCTCCGCCGTTAGCTCCGGACGGTTCAAGTATCCACGCGCCAAGCCGTCTCCTGCGATGCACAGCTCCCCCGGTACCCCAATAGGCGCTAGCTTGTTCGAACGGTCGATGACATACGTGCGAACGTTCGGCAGCGGTTTACCGATTCCAACCTTCTCCGTATGCGGAGTAACCGCCTCTTGCGTCGCGTAAATCGTGGCCTCCGTCGGCCCGTAAATGTTCTCGATTCGGGCGTGCGGCCACTGCTGGCAAGCCCGCCGAGCCATCTCCGTCGGGAACGCTTCGCCCGCGATAAACAGATATTGCAACGATCGAACGGCTCCCCCGCTCGTTTTTGCCTCCGCCATGAACAGCTGCAGCATGGAAGGAACAAAGTTGATGTGCGTCACCTGGTTATTATCAATGACCTGGAGCAGCTCCCGTGGATCTCTCTCCGCGCCCGGTGCCGCCACGACAACTTTCCCTCCGCCCGGTATCCATCCGAACAGTTCCGTTAATGACACGTCAAACGTATAGCCCGTCTTCAACAAATAAGCTTCTTCTTCCCCGCAAGGATATTTGTTGTGCAGCGCAACCATCATGTTTGTTAAACCACCGTGCTCAACCATGACCCCTTTCGGCTGTCCCGTCGATCCCGACGTATAGATCACGTACGCCAGATCCATCGGACCACTTGCTGCTGGCAAGTTCGACGTCTCGCCCGCATACAGCGACGCGTCCGCCAGGTTCAGCACGGTTCCTTCGTATTCTTGTGGCACTTCTGCGTCACCGTATACGAGCAGAAGATCGGCCTTGCTGTCTTCCAGCATGTACGCGATCCGCTCAGAAGGGTACGCCGGGTCCATTGGTAAGTACGCACCGCCGGCCTTTAGGATCGCGAGAATCCCCACGATCATCTCGACCGAACGCTCCGCCATAATTCCCACGATCTCGTCGGTTCCTACGTCTCGTGCCCGCAATGCATACGCCAGTTGGTTCGCCTTCGCGTTCAGCTCCCCATACGTCAACCGTTCAGACTCGAATACGACCGCCAACGATTCCGGCGTCCGCTCCGCTCGCTCCTCAAACAACGCGTGAATCGTTTTGTCCTTCGGATACTCCGCCTTCGTGTCGTTGAAGGTATGTAACAGATTCCTCTTCTCTTCTTCGCCGAGGAGTTCGATGCTTTCAATCACCCGCGTCGAATCGGCTGTCATCGCGTGGATCGTTCGTTCAAAAAACGAAAAGAGCTTACGGACGACATCTTCGTGGTAAGACGAACGGATGATAACACTCAATTGATTGAATGTAACGGATATACTGAAGTCCATTTTCGTATTCGTGCGCTCAAAACTTAATTTCCCCAATGCCTCGGGAATCAACGATTCTTCGCTTATGGACTCATAAATGTGAAAGTCGACATAATTAAACAAAATGTCAAAGAAAGGATTGCCGCTTTCGGACTTTTCTCCCGTCGCATTCATGATTTCCCGAAGTGGAAGCCTTCCGTGATTTTTCATCTCCATGCAAGCGGCATGAACTTTCTGAACCCACTGGCGCCAAGTCATTTGCCTATCGATTTTGATTTGCACCGGCACGGTATTCAGAAAACAACCCAGCACTTTATCGCCATCTTCGCGAACGGGACGCAGGTTTTCAACGAGACCAGTCAAGACTTCGTTTTCATAGCTGAACAAGGAAAGACTGTACACGTACGCCGAAAAACAAATGGAACGTAAGTGAGCGCTGCTGCTGCTCGCCAAAAGCTTAAGCTTATCGAGCACATCGCGATCAAAGAAATGCGTAAACGTCACATGTTCGCCGTGATGCTCCTTACCGGATAACGATTTAGGAAACTCTAACCGTTTATACCCTCTCAATTCATCCTGCCAGTATTTTCGAACGTCCGGCTGATCTTTTACCGCGGTTTGCTCGATAACAAAATCTTTATACGTGCTCTTCAAAGCTGGCTCTGCATTCCACGCGTATTCTCCACTCTTCATCATCCTATAGACGTTCAGCAACTCTGTCATGAACGACGCGACGCTCCATCCGTCCAAGATTGCATGATGGAAAATCCAGCTCAAATACAGGCGGCCTCCGCCGAGGTAAAAGACCTGCATCCGCCAAAGAGGTGCCGTCCCGATGTTAAACGGACGCTTGCGATCTTCCACCAGCCAGCGCTTCACATATTCGTCTTGATCGTTCCCGTCCAAGGCGGATAAATCATCCAGTCCGATACGAGCCTCCACGTGTTTACGCACAATTTGAATGGGTTGTGCGGCTACTTCTAGGTAAAAATCGGTTCTCAGGATCGGGTGCTTGGCAATCATGAATCGCAAGGAGTCCTGCAATCTTTCCAATTTAAACTGCTCGTCTTTAAGCCCATATACGAACTGATCATGATATAACGCTTCCTCGGATTGCATGAAAGTATGGAAAACCATCCCTTGCTCGATATCGCTCATCGGATAGAAATCTTCGGCTTCACCCGCCAGCGCTACGGGGCCGGACAAGATTTGGTCCTGCAGTTTCTCCATATCGGCCCCCAACGCTTGCTCCACAGCTCTGAGATCCAATTGATCGCTCATGGTAAGATTCGTCAAGAAGGACTCGATCATCGGATATTGGTACAGATGATGAAGGTCCGTTTTTTGCCCAATCACTTGTTCCATCCTTGCAATCAAACGAAGAGCTCGAATTGAATCGCCGCCCAGCTGGAAAAAATCGTCCTGAATGCCCACCGGCTGCGAAAGACCTAGCACGTCCTGCCAAATCTCCGCCAGCTTCGCTTCCATCTCGCTTCGCGGCGCGACGTATTCGCTTCCTGCCTGCATCAGATCTTGCGGCTCCGGCAGCGCCTTCCGGTCTACCTTGCCATTGGCCGTCAGTGGAATCCGTTCCACTTCCACCAAGTACGACGGTACCATGTACTCCGGCATGTAGGCCTTCAAATGCGAACGCAATTCGGAGGCATTGAATGCTCCCACGCTCAC
>NZ_JBXCIY010000050.1:0-3039 GCF_056786395.1 Paenibacillus sp. Y951
GGTGTAATGGGCGACGCTCGTACGTACTCTTACACAGTTGGTATCCGTGCAGTAACATCTATCGATGGTATGACAGCAGACTGGGCACGTATCCCTTGGGATATCTTAGAGAAGATCTCTGTTCGGATCGTGAATGAAGTAGATAACGTTAACCGTATTATATATGACATTACTTCCAAACCGCCTTCCACGATTGAGTGGGAATAGGGTATTATAATATAAAAAACTTGAAGAGCCTGTTTATATGCAGGATTTCTTCAAGTTTTTTTTTGATTGAATACTAGCTTTGATACAATGGATAGCCAGCGACAACATCAGTAGTAGTTTTAGTGAAATGATGAGACTAACCAGCACGAGCTTGAGGAGCATTGGATTAATGTTCACTTTCGAGTGAAACATCAGTCTCTGTCATTTATGCCGCTGGAGATATTCTGAATCATAAAGGTACGCTTACATTGAGGATTCTAGATTTAACTAACCTTACTTTCGTAACTGGGAATGGAATAATTACTAGTGAAGGTGAATAAAGCGTAGTAAAATAATAAATAAGAAAAGTAAAACGGAAATCGTTATGTGCAGAAATATTAAGACGCTATTCAACTTTGCTCCATCGGCTACTGATGTAGAAATTGAACGTGCTCGGAGCAAAGCAGCGAAAAGGCTATTATTCCCTTTTCGTTAAATTTAAAGATTTTAGGAGGCGTTTTTCGTTTGAAAGAATCAATTGTATATTGATGAAGCATAGCTCAAACAAAAGAGTATATAAAATGAGAAATTGTTGTGAGTAGGGGCCTTGTTTTTAAGTCTTAAACTTGGTGTAAATCGAGCGGTTGTCTTCAGTTACAGTGATAAAATATCTGTTAAAAACGAAAAGAGCAATAATATAGATATAACTGTACCGGCTAAATAGGCACGCCTAATAGCTGCTTTTGGTTGTGTACCAGTACTTACCACCATTAAAGTGTCTTTCTTCGCTTTTGCCACAGACCAATAGAAATATAACGTAGCCCCTGTTAAAACAATTAGACCTTCTATCACTAAGCTAACAACTGGTAGCTCCCATAGTCCAAATCCAAGCAGCGGAAACTCGCCGATATTGCCGGGGAGGATTGGCATATCACTGCGATGTACGACCAGATCAATGAGCCAATGGCTAAAGGTTAGTGAGCCGATGACGATTGCGGCACGTAGATTCCATACTCGCCAAGCAATCATGCTCGCAATAATGGCCAGTACTAAAGCTCCTACAAGTGAGTGAGTATAATCTGCATGTATGATAACTTCACCATAGCCACCTTTACCGATTGGTTCTAGTGACTCAGCACCAGTGAGTAAGAGTGGAATAAAAGCAATATCAAGTAGCTGTGTGCTTACCATTAACGCCCATATTGGAACCTTAGGCTCGATCGGTTTCATAGCGGCGGCAAGACCAAAATGTCCAGTAAACATTTATTAAGCCTCCTTTGAGGAACTTTTTAATTGCATTCTAAATCCATGCATAAGTGTTTCGAACGCATTCTCGAAAGTTGAAGAAAAACGGTTCAAGATCGAATCCGCTGACTCATCAGAAAGTGTATAAGTGCCAATGATCCCACGAAGCATGTAGAAATAAATACGAGAGAAGTTAAGGAGCTGTTCATCCTCTAGTATTTCTAGCTCGCTTCGCAACAGTTGCGAGAGAATACCGAACATTTGATTACGTAATTGATTGATTTCCAAATCAGGTTGTGGTTCATCGACACGAACGGCTTTTACCTCAAAAAAATAGTGTACATGCTTCTGTTCTCCAGACAAAACCGAACGAATAACTCATTCAATCGCTGTAATTTCTGCATAGGTGAATGAGCCTTATCCACGGCAGCTTGGCTCAAAGTGACTTTGAACTGTTGTAAGGGCTGCATCGATAAGGCATGAAGTAATGCTTCCTTATCACGGAAGTAAATATAAATCGTTGTGTGTGAGCAACCTGCTTCCTTAGCGATTTCTCGAATTGTGACTGGTCCATATCCCCGAGTGCTAAACAGTTTTTCAGCTGCTACGATAATGGATCGTTTAGTTTCTTCTGGAGACTGCTCTTTTCTCATTGAGCGACTATCCCTCCCATGCTTCTAATTATCATATAACCAATGGTTATATGATAATTCAAACTTGCAAGTTATGTCAATGATTAAAAACAGTATCTTGCAACATTTTCCACTATTTTCCGTTTGTTAGTATACGTACATACTTATGAATGATCATGCAGTAAAGCTAAATGGCTTGTAAGTCACATCATATACAATTTAGTGGAGGTAATATGGCAACAAGGGTCTATTTATTTTTGGAGGAGAAAGAATTTGCAATGGAAGCATGGGAGGGTGCAAATCTGGAAATTAAGCATTGCGTCGATAACCATCGAATAACGGTACATCCAGGACTTAATTCCAACCATGCTGATATTGAAATTAATTGTGAAGACATACAACTGACACTGAGGTTTAGCCTGCGCGATTTGTGGCAGGAGAAATCGTTGATGCTTGCATCGATCAATCAAAGCGTTGTTTACGATCAAAATGATGAAAATTTTGAGTTCTGGGATGTTATTCCACCTTTTGGGGTCGTAGAGCTATTTGGAATTGAATTCAAGCGGGGGAAAGAAACGACAGAAGCAGAAGTTCAAGCTTTTTTCTTATTACTGGATCATTTTCTGCTAAAGCATTTTATGATGTACGTGTTTCTTGAAAGTGAGATACCGTGGATTCTTCCACATATCCTAGATTGGACCCACATACGAAAAGAGTTTTACCATAATGGAGTAAAAGGATATCGGTTAGCCAATTACTGATAGGAATGGAGGCTTATGTGATGAGAATGTATACTGACCCTAGAGGTGAAGCTTACAAGCAAGTGATAGATTTGGCGATACGTAATTCGGAATGATTCGTAACTTCTTGTACAACGTATGTCAAGTTGAAGGTAACTGGACGATGGAATCATTCATCGAAAATACGATTGCCGATATTCGTAAGCAAGTAGGTAATAATAAAGTTCTTTGTGCAC
>NZ_JBXCIY010000051.1:0-2996 GCF_056786395.1 Paenibacillus sp. Y951
GGCGAAAGGGAACCACGCGTACCCATCTCGAACACGACCGTTAAGCCTTTCAGCGCCGATGGTACTTGGACCGCAGGGTCCTGGGAGAGTAGGACGTCGCCAAGCACGGATGAGTCTACTGCATACGCAGTAGACTTTTTTGTTGTTTTCTAACCTGTGATCACGATGCGTTGTTGCGATGCGGATTTGACGGCGAACATGCCATTCATCGTATGTTTAGCATGATCTTCCGATGTATGTTTCTTGCAGAAACATGGTAAGTACTCATGTATCCAGTTAACAGATTAGAACTTGTATACTGAAATATATTAAATACATATTTTGAAAATCATGGTGTCACAGGATCTGATATATCCACTAATTCTAAAAGGATACATTCATTTATTTTATCATTATTAATATAACTCCTATACCTAATACTGAATAATAAATTTTATGAGAAACTCATAATTAAATGAGATTAGTAGCCCATAACATATATCGAAAAGATTTAATCAACAACGTAGTGAACTGATTTTTTCATCTAACAGTAAATGAAGTTATGAATATTAAAAATGCAGTAGTCGTGTTGACTACTGCATTGCTGTACTTTAGTACTTTGATAAGTATACTTTATACGGTAATATAACTGGATAAATAATTTAGGTTCTATGCATAATATCTAAGTCAATCTTACCTATTTAAAATATATATTTTCTTTGACTTGAATTCGACTGCAGGGTTTTCAACAGTGTAAGCTCGCCTCCACCATCATCAACACCATCCGCATGAGGATGGTGTTTTTGTTTTGTCTGAAATAAATATTATAATTTTGTAACTATTTAACAATTGAATATTTTTAAGATGAATGGAAATTCGCCTTCAAATATTTTAGCAAAGTTCATGTTTAGTTCTGAATCAAATGAATTAAAATCGATTGATGTAAACTATATTTATAATTCTAGATTAGATGAAACATTAGAATTTATGAATAATACTCAAATACATTTTACTTTTCTCATTAACTCTATATTATCTGCTAGAAGTAAATTAGTGATTGTCTCTCCGTGGATAAGATTTAATGTTATTAATAATATAGATTTGGTTAGTGCATTTGAGTCAGCAATAAAACAAAGTGTTGATGTTTCAATTTATACTGATGAAGGTTTTAACAAGGAGAATGGTATTTATACAGATTCGTTTATTAAGGCTTATAAAATTTTAGAAGGTCTAGGAGTAAAGGTAATATTACTAAAACGTGTTCACAGTAAGTTATTATGGTTAGATGAAAGTGTGTCTTGAGTTGGATCATTTAATTGGTTGTCTGCAGTAAGAGATGAACAGAATTTATATAGTAACTTAGAAATGTCATTGATATATAGAGGCGAAAAAGTTAGTCAATACATTAATGAAACAATAAAAGCATTTGAAGCTATCAAAAATTGATAATCTAAATGATTACTGACACTAGACTGGAATATGTTACTAGTGTCAGTAATGTTAGTCTATATGTTTCACAGGATTTTGTTTGTGCGCCTAGCATAGGCTTTATTTATAGGGTGAATTTTAATGCTTTCAGTTAAATTAGTGTCGTTATATATAACCAATAGATAATTTACCCAATAGATAATTAATAATATAGCAATTCAAACCCTCCACTAAGACACCACCCTATTGATATTTGATATAGTAACGTCCTAAGAGTTATTTAGGGGGTCAGAACATGGTATTGAAGGTTATGAATTTGTCAGTAACATATGCTCAGAAAACCGTAGTTGATCGAATTAGTTTTCAAGTAAAGACTGGACAAGTTATTGGATTGTTAGGTGCAAATGGGACTCGTATATACAGAAAATGAAGTAAAGAGGTTGAAAATTATTTGATCGTTAAGAACAGCACATTATTCGATAAGCGCAATCCTATGATTGATGAATAAAGCAGATAAAATGACGGGAGCTAATCTCAATATTAAGAAAGTGCTCGACACACCTGAAGATCATGAGGACATTATTTCAGTGGCAGATCGATTAATCTATTCACTGGATTAAGCTATTAAGTCTGCAAAGGAACTTATATTGTTACTAAAGAAAAAACAGCACTTAGAGTGGTGACATTTCAGGATTGAAGTTTGTGAAAATACAGTGAGAGCATTTCGCAAGAGTTATGGATAACAAAATATGAATTTACATGTATGAATGTATACTTTCATCTAAATTCGTAAAACCTTCATCTTATATAAACTGAAAATAATTAATATGGGGGTTATCATGAAGATTTCTACAGTGTTTTTAATGTCTATATTGCTTATCAGTGCGCCACTATCGATAGCTAATGCGAATGAGCGACAGTTTGATGCTGGTTTAATTACATTATTAGATTCGCAAGGGAATAACATTGGGAATGCGGAGTTTTCTGAGCTTAGAAATAAAGGTGTTAAAATTCATCTAGAGGCTAGTAATTTACCTCCAGGTATTCACGGTATTCACATTCATGAATTTGGTAAATGTGATCCACCTGATTTTACCTCTTCAGGAGGGCATTTTAATCCAGATGGTAAACAGCATGGATTAAATAATCCAAAAGGTTCTCATATCGGAGATTTACCAAATCTCGTAGTAGGAAAGGATGGGAAAGTTGTTGCAGATTTTGTAACGGAAGCAATAACCCTAGAAGAAGGCCAGCCTAATTCTATTCGGAGACCAGAAGGTACTTCTCTTATCATTCACGAGAAGGCTGATGATTATAATACAGACCCGTCTGGCAATTCAGGTGGTCGCATCGCATGCGGTGTAATTAAATAAGACGAATAAGAGTATTCATCAACATAAATAACCTCCACAATAAGCACTAGAACTATTAGACTACTTAAGGTTTAAGGCTTACTTTAGTGGATGTAAATGTCAACCTAAGAATGTATACTTTTGCTTGTTTAATAATGTGCAAAATCACTTGTCTTCTTTCGCAAAGTGATCCTTCAAACGGTAAGATTCGCCTACAATCGTGACGACCGTTGCATG
>NZ_JBXCIY010000052.1:0-2923 GCF_056786395.1 Paenibacillus sp. Y951
TTCGCAGTGTCGCCCGCATATAGTGACACATCCGCCAAATTCAGCACGGTGCCTTCGTATTCTTGTGGCACTTCTGCGTCTCCGTATATAAGCAGAAGATCAGTGTCGCTGTCTTCCAGCATGTACGCGATCCGTTCCGCTGGGTACGTTGGATCAATTGGTAAGTATGCACCACCAGCCTTCAAAATCGCCAGAATCCCCACGATCATCTCCACCGAACGATCTGCCATAATCCCTACAATGCGCTCGGCTTCTACGCCACACGCACGTAGCTCATGCGCCAGTTGGTTTGCCTTCGCGTTTAGCTCGCCATACGTCAGTCGCATAGACTCGAATACGATCGCCTCAGCTTCTGGCGTCCGCTTCGCCTGCTCCTCAAACAGCATGTGGATCGTCTTGTCCTTCGGATACTCCGCCTTCGTATCGTTAAACGTCTCCAGTAGTTGACGCTTCTCTTCTTCCCCGACCAGCTCAATCTCATCTAGCCTCATGTCTGGTCTTGCCGCAACTTGCTCCACTATCGCCGCCAAATGACCGATAACCCGTTCTATGGTAGCTCTTCCATATTCCGAACCATTGAAACTGATTTTGATAGCGAGCCGATTCGCATGTACATTCATCATGACATTTAACGAATAATTGGTATGCTCGAACATTCGAATATCCGTGATCTGAAACTCTTGATTCTCGGATCGCCCACTTATTTCCATAACTTCCGGATAGTTCTGGAAGACAAATAGATGATCGATCAAGTTTTGTTTCAGTTCGGATTGCGCTTGAACCTCTGCCAAAGATGTGTAATCATATTTCTCCGAATCGAGCGCTTGTTGCTGCAACCGTTTGACCGTCTCAATGAACGTGTCCGCGTTTTTATTCGGGCCAAGTCGAACGGGCAACGTGTTGATAAACAACCCTACCATGTTCTCCACGCCGTCGATTTCCGCAGGACGCCCAGACACGACCGCTCCGAATACCGCATCATCAATATAATTGTAGCTGCGCAGCAACATGCCCCATGCGGTCTGCATCATACTGTTCATCGTAACCTGATGGCGTTTGCTCAATTGTGCCAAACGCTTAGTCAGTGCCTCCGAGAACGAATGTTGTATTTCTTCCAGCATATACGACCCACTGTTTGAGTTGGTGCTTCCAGGGATCGTCACCCGATGCTCGTATCCCCCCAAATAATCTCTCCAGTAACCCAGTGCTTCTTCGCGATTCTGCTTCTCTAGCCACTTAATAAATTCGATATAAGGCTTCACGACAGGCAAATTTATTATCTTACCGCTACAAAGCTGGGCGTACATATAGAAGAACTCTTTTAAGACGATACCCATACACCAGCCGTCCATCAAAATATGATGGTGGCTCCATACAATCTCGTATCGGGTCTCTTCTGTCCTTAATACGGCTATCCGCAATAGTACATCTTTCGTAAGATCAAATCCTTGTTCACGATCTAATTGTTTGAATCGCTCTACGTTGATCTTAATTTCATCGTCTGCTAACCTGGTGTAATCCTCGAATACGATCGAAGGATTCCGCTTCTTAAGCACGATTTGTAACGGTCTTTCCAATTCCTCATACATAAACAGTGTTCGAAAAATATCGTGCCGATCCATCAGAAGGGAGAGACTCTTCTCTAGATTTGCTTTATGCAGCGATCCTTGAATTACAATCGATAATTGGTTGAAATACGCCGACGACTGCGGATCCTTTAGCGCTTGGAACAACATACCTTCTTGCATCGGAGACATCGGGTACACAGAAACCATCTCACTTGCCAACTGTTCACGCAGTTTATCGAAGGTGACTAGCGGCATTGCTACACTCCCCACATCGCTCGGGGTAAGTTCCGTCTCAGTTTGTTGCATGCAATGTTCGACGATCGAAAGCAACTGCTCTTTGTATCTGGAAAGCAATGCTTCTATTGTGCTTTCCCAGTACTCCTGCTTGTCGTACATCACGCTTAGCATCAATTTTCCGTCCATTACACTTCCTGTAATGTCCAGTGCATGGATACGTTCCGATTGCAGACTCACTTGCATGCCAGTAGAAAGATCCGACATCGATATAGTCCCGGCATCCATTTCTCTGTCCCACTGTCCCAAGTAGTTAAAGCTGATTTCCGGCTTCATTCCACTGCCAATGCCGCTTTTCTCCGCTGGCGACAAATACTTCAGCACGCCATATCCCACGCCTTTGTTCGGAATCCGTCTTAGCTTCTCTTTGAACGATTTGACCCAGTAGGGTATTCCTTCCGTCCTCTTCAATTCAAAGACGACCGGATAGATACTCGTAAACCAACCTACCGTTCTCGTCACGTCCACGTCATCCAATACTTCTTCCCGGCCGTGGCCTTCCAGATGTATGGCAAGCGTCGCATGACCCGTCCATTCCTGCATCGCTAAACCGAGAGCCGCGAGCAGTACATCGTTCATTTCCGTCTTGTACGCATGGTGCGTGCCCGTAAGCAAGTTTCTCGTTTCCAGCTCACTTAAGCTAACCGCAATGTTTCCACTGCTTCCCCATGTCCGAGCTTCAGCGCACTCCCCGTCTTTAGGCAATGGCTTAACGTTGCTACCTTCTTCCTTCTTCCAATAATCTGCCTCTCTTAACAGCTCCAAGCCATCTGCATAGCTCCCCATTCGCTCCGACCACGTTCGGTACGAATGCGTTTTGCCAGGTAACGTAACAGTTTCTCCCCGTAACAGCTGCTCGTATCCCACCGCGAAATCCTCCAATAGGATGCGCCAGGACACCCCGTCTACGACAAGGTGATGGATCGCGATTAGCAAATGGTCGCCGCTGTTCGTCCTGAACAACCCAAGTTGCATCAGCGGGCCAGTTTCTAGATTCATCGTCTGCTGCACCAGTGTCGCCTCACGCTCAACTACCGCGCTAACATCCGCTTCATCCGAGA
>NZ_JBXCIY010000053.1:0-2816 GCF_056786395.1 Paenibacillus sp. Y951
GGAGGAGTACCACGAAAGCACGATACAAGCATTGCTGGCCAGCTACAAGAAGCAGTTACTTTCGATCGTCGAACATTGCATGCAGCAAACCGAGACGGAACTTACTCCGAGCGATGTGGGGAGCGAAGCAGTGCCTTTAGACATTTTTGAAGAGCTTTTAACGGAGTTGAATGATTTGTAAAATGAGATCTTTAATGTCCGTAATTTATAAGTGAAAGATAGGTGATTGTAATGAGTGGTGGCGGTAACCATAACGTGGTTTCCATGTACCCGCTGTCTCCGATGCAAGAAGGCATGCTGTTCCAAGCGTTAAGGGAGCCGCAGTCGTCCGCTTACTTCGAACAATTGTCGTTTGTGATTCAAGGGTCGCTGCATGAAGCCAATCTAGAGAAGAGCCTTTTCCTTCTGATGGAACGTCACGATATCTTTCGAACGGTGTTTAAGTACGAGGGATTGAAAAGGCCGTTGCAGATCGTACTCAAAAAGCGCAATCCTTCGATCCTATTCGAAGATTACACAGGGTTATCGGAAGATGAAATCAAGATCAACGTGGAGCGGTTCAAACAATTGGATCGGGAACAAGGATTCGATCTCACGAAAGATGTGCTATTGCGGATTGCCGTATTAAGGACGAGAGAGAGCCAATACGAGATTGTATGGAGCCACCATCATATACTGATGGACGGCTGGTGCATGGGCATCGTCTTAAAAGAGTTCTTCTATATGTACGCACAGCTTTGCAGTGGTAAGGCGATAGATTTACCCCCCGTGAAGCCCTATATCGACTTTATCAAGTGGTTGGAGAAGCAGAATCGTGAAGAAGCGCTGGTCTACTGGAGAGATTACTTGTCGGGATACGGACATCGGGTGACGATTCCTGCAAGCGGAAGTCGTACAGATGAGTCGTATGTGCTGGAAGAAGTCAATTATTCGTTCACAGAGACATTGACCGAGCATTTAACAAAATTGAGCATTCATCATCAGGTTACGATAAACAGTATGATGCAAACGGCATGGGGCATTTTGCTGTGCAGATACAATAATATCGATGACTCAGTGTTCGGTGCGGTCATATCTGGGCGTCCTCCGGAAATCGACGGCATCGAGAACATGGTGGGGCTGTTTATCAACACGCTGCCGGTTCGGCTAAGCCTGAACGAACAAGCGGACTCTTACATCGAAACGGTCAAACGGTTGCAGCAACGAGCGCTCGATTCGGAGAAATATGCGTACCTTTCATTGGCAGAGATTCAAGCGCAATCGGATCTGAAACAAAACTTGATCGACCATCTGTTTGTGTTCCAAAACTATCCGGACGTCTATGAAGTTAACGGACAGCCTGAGGACCAGGCTTTACAGATCAAGGACATTCAAATGTTCGAACATACCAATTATTCGTTAAGCGTGACGATGCATGTACATGCGAATCGGCTTGGCATCAGAATCTGTTTTAATTCGTCGGAGCATCGTAAAGCCAACATCGAACGAGTGATTAGCCATTTGGAGACCATTCTGGAGCAAGTGGCAGCAAGGCCGGACATGCGGCTGGATGAGATCGAGCTGGCTGGGGAAGAAGAGAAGCGTCAGCTGCTGGAGACGTTTAACGACACAAAGGCGGAGTATCCGAAGGATAAGACGATCCACGCGTTGTTCGAGGAACAGGCGGAGCGGACTCCAGAAGCCGAGGCGATCGTATTCGAGTCTGCGCGAATGACGTATGGTGAGCTGAACGTGAAGGCGAACCAACTGGCGCATGAGCTACGGGCACGAGACGTAGGAACCGACGAGATCGTGGGAATTATGGCGGAGCGTTCGGTCGAGATGATCGTGGGGATTCTCGCGATCCTAAAGGCCGGCGGTGCGTACTTACCAATGGACCCGGCGTACCCTTCTGAGCGGATCGCGTACATGCTGGAAGACAGCAAGGCCGATCTTCTGCTCGTATACGGTGACGCAGAAGTGCCACAAGAATACGAAGGAACCGTGCTGAACCTGGCGGACGCGTCGCTGTATGCGGGCGAGACGTCGAACTTGCCAGCAGCAAGTGGTCCGATGGATCTGGCGTACGTGATCTATACGTCGGGATCGACGGGACAGCCGAAGGGCGTAGCCGTGGTCCAACGCGGCGTTGTGCGGCTAGTGAAGGAAGCGGACTATGTGCGCATCACGGAACAAGATATCTTTTTACAGGCTTCGACGGTATCCTTCGATGCGGCGACATTTGAAATTTGGGGAAGTTTGCTGAACGGTGCGAAGTTGGTACTAATGCCGCCAGGCATTCCGACGCTGGAAGAACTGGCGGAACGGATCGAAACATATGGCGTGACGATTCTATGGTTAACGTCGGGTCTGTTTAACGTCATGGTGGAGCATCGCCTGCAAGGATTAAAAGGAGTACGCCAGTTGCTCGTAGGCGGCGATATCGTCTCCGCACAACATGCGAAAAAGGCGATGGAAATCGAAGGGTTGCAACTGATCAACGGTTACGGCCCGACGGAAAGTACAACCTTCGCCTGCTGCTATCCGATAGGTGAAGGGGACGTTAACGAGGGAACAATTCCGATTGGGCGTCCGATTGCCAATACCCGGGCATACGTCATCGACCGTTCGAACAAGCTAGCGCCAATCGGGGTACCGGGGGAGCTGTGCATCGCAGGAGACGGCTTGGCGCGTGGATACTTGAACCGTCCGGAGCTAACGGCGGAGAAGTTTGTGGACAACCCGTTTGAACCAGGCGAGCGGATGTATCGGACCGGAGACTTGGTAAGATGGCTGCCGGATGGGAATCTGGAGTACCTTGGAAGGATTGACGAGCA
>NZ_JBXCIY010000054.1:0-2764 GCF_056786395.1 Paenibacillus sp. Y951
GAAGCAGGGAAGCTCGTGCAGATAAACCGAGGGATAGAAGATCGAGCGTTCTGCCTGCATGTATTTGACGTCTCGGATGAAGCGGATGTTAGCGCGGTAGTTGAGCGTGAGGCGACACTGGTGCAACAGGCAATGAATCTGGAAACTGGCCCATTGATGCAGCTTGGATTGTTTCGGACGAACAGCGGCGACCATTTGCTAATCGCGATCCATCACCTTGTCGTAGACGGGGTGTCCTGGCGCATCTTATTGGAGGATTTCGCGGTGGGATACGAGCAGCTGTTACGGGGGGAAACTGTTACGTTACCTGGCAAAACGCATTCGTACCGAACATGGTCGGAGCGAATGGGGAGCTACGCAGAAAGCTTGGAGCTGTTAAGAGAGGCAGATTATTGGAAGAAGGAAGAAGATAGCAACGTTAAGCCGTTGCCTAAAGATGGGAAAAGCGGCGGGGCGCGTACGATCGGAAGCAGCGCAATTGCGGCGGTTAGCTTAAGCGAGACGGAAACGAAAAATTTACTGACGGGCACGCATCATGCGTACAAGACGGAAGTGAACGACGTGTTGCTCGCGGCGCTGGGTTTGACGATACAGGAATGGACGGGTCATGAGACGCTTGCCATACATCTGGAAGGCCACGGCCGGGAAGAAGTATTGAATGATGTGGACGTGACGAGAACAGTAGGTTGGTTTACGAGCATCTATCCGGTCGTCTTTGAATTGAAGAGGGCGGAAGGAATATCTTACTGGGTTAAATCGTTTAAGGAGATGCTGAGGCAGATTCCGAACAAAGGCGTGGGATATGGCATACTGAAGTATTTGACGCCATCGGAGAAAAAGGGCATTGGCAGTGGATTGCAGCCGGAAATCAGCTTTAACTATTTGGGGCAATGGGATCAAGAAATAAATGCCGGGACTATGTCGATGTCGGATCTTTCTACTGGCATGCAAGTGAGTCTGCAATCGGAACGTATCCATGCGCTGGACATTGTAGGGAGTGTAATGGAGGGAAAACTAACGCTGGTCGTGACGTACGACAAGCAGGAGTACCGCGAACGTACAATTGAGGCATTGCTAGCTGACTATAAGAACCAGCTACTTTCGATCGTTGACCATTGCATGCGGAAAGCCGAGACGGAACTTACTCCGAGCGATGTAGGTATCGAACCAATGTCTTTGGACATTTTCGAGAAGCTCTTAACGAGGTTAGATGATTTGTAAAGTGGGATAGCAGTTTTTTATATTTTATAAACGAAAGATAGGTGATTGTTATGAGTAGAGGCGGTAACCGTAACGTGGTTTCTATGTACCCACTATCTCCAATGCAAGAAGGCATGCTGTTCCAAGCGTTAATGGACCCGCAGTCGTCCGCGTACTTCGATCAATTGTCGTTTACAATTCAAGGATCTCTGCATGAAGCGAATTTGGAGAAGAGCCTCTCCCTTCTAATGGAACGGCATGATATCTTTCGAACGGTATTTATGTATGAAGGATTGGAGAAGCCTTTGCAGATTGTACTTAAAAAGCGAAATCCTTCAATCGTATTCGAAGATTACACAGGGTTAACGGAAGAAGAAATCAAGATAAGAGTGGAGCGATTCAAACAATCGGATCGGGAAAACGGATTTGATCTGACGAAAGATGTATTATTGCGGCTTGCCGTATTAAGGACAGGAGAGACCAGTTACGAGTTGATTATGAGCCACCATCATATCTTGATGGACGGCTGGTGCAGAGGCATTGTCTTGAAAGAGTTCTTTTATATGTATACGCAACTTTGCGAAGGCAAATCGATAGATTTGCCTTCCGTGAAGCCCTATATTCACTTCATCAAGTGGCTGAAAGTTCAGGATCGCGAAAAAGCGCTGGGTTACTGGAGAGATTATTTGGGGGGGTACGAGCATAGGGCTGCGATTCCTGCATCCGCCAAATCTCACAGTGGAGTATACATATTGGAAGAAGTTAATCATTCGTACCCTGAGACATTGACCGAGCGATTATTGCAAGTAAGCAAACGCCGTCAGGTTACGATGAACAGTATGATGCAGACCGCATGGGGCATGCTGCTACGAAGCTACAATCATATTGATGATGCGGTATTCGGTGCGGTCGTTTCGGGGCGTCCTGCAGAAATTGACGGCGTAGAGAACATGGTAGGGTTGTTTATCAATACACTACCCGTTAGAATTGGTCCGAACGAAAATGAGGCTACGTTCATTAAAACGGTCAAACGGTTACAGCAGCGTGCGCTCGATTCGGAAAAGGTCGGATACATCTCTTTGGCAGAGATTCAAGCTCAATCGTACCTAAAACAAAACCTGATCGATCATCTATTTATCTTCCAGAACTATCCCGAAATCTATGAAGTAAACGGGGATCCAGAGGAACAGTTTTTTCAAATTCGGAATATTCAAAGTTTCGAGCATACTAATTATTCGTTAAGCGTCATGATGTACGTACAGGCGAACCAGCTTGTAATAAAAATTGGTTTCAATGCTTCAGAACATCGAAGAGCTAACATAGAACGGCTTATTGGACATTTAGAAACCATTCTGGATCAAGTTGCGGCAAGGCCAGATATGCGGCTAGACGAGATCAAATTGGTCGAGCAAGAAGAGAAGCGTCAACTACTAGAGACGTTTAACGATACGAAGGCGGAGTATCCGAAGGACAAGACGATCCACGCGCTGTTTGAGGAGCAGGCGAAGCGGACGCCGGAAGCTGAGGCGATCGTATTCGAGTCTATGCGACTGACGTATGGCGA
>NZ_JBXCIY010000055.1:0-2593 GCF_056786395.1 Paenibacillus sp. Y951
TCCGATCTACCTTCCCGTTGGCCGTCAACGGAATGCGCTCCACTTCTACTACATACGACGGTACCATGTACTCTGGCAGACTACGCTTCAAATGCGAACGCAATTCAGAGGCATCGAATGCTCCGCTGCTCACCACGTACGCACATAGGTAAGCTTCGTCATGCTCGTCTTTTCGAGCCACGACCACTGCTTCCTTCACGTCCGTGTGCTGCAGCAGACCGTGCACAATTTCGCCGGTCTCAATCCGGTACCCCCGAATTTTCACTTGCTCGTCAATGCGACCCAGGTAATCCAGATTCCCATCAGGCAGCCATCTTGCAAGGTCTCCCGTACGATACATTCGCTCACCTAGTTCAAACGGGTTGTCCACAAACTTCTCCGCCGTTAGCTCTGGACGATTCAAATATCCGCGAGCCAACCCATCTCCCGCGATGCACAGCTCTCCTGGCACCCCGATCGGCTGTAGCCTGTTCAAACGGTCGATGACATACGTACGAACGTTTGGCAATGGTTTACCGATTCCTACCTTCTCTGTAAGTCGCGTAACCGACTCTTGAGTTGCATAGATCGTGGCCTCTGTCGGTCCATAGATGTTCTCGATTCGGGCGTGCGGCCACTGCTCGCAAGCTCGCCGAGCCATCTCCGTCGGGAACGCTTCGCCCGCGATAAACAGGTACTGTAGCGATGGAACGGCTTCACCGCTAGTTTTCGCCTTCGCCATGAACAGCTGTAGCATAGAAGGTACGAAGTTGAGGTGCGTCACCTGTTCATCCACAGTGATGCGAAGCAGTTCCTCTGGATCTCTCTCAGCGCCTGGTGCCGCCACAACCACTTTCCCTCCGCCAAGTATCCAGCCGAACAGTTCCGTTAATGAAACATCAAACGTATAGGCTGTCTTCAGCAAATATGCGTCTTCTTCCCCGCAAGGATATTTGTTGTGCAGCGCAACCATCACATTCGTTAAGCTGCTATGTTCGACCATGACCCCTTTTGGCTGTCCCGTCGATCCCGACGTGTAAATCGCGTACGCCAGATCGCTTGGTCCACTTGCTGCTGGCAGGTTCGAAGTCTCGCACGCATATAGTGAAACATCCGCCAAGTTCAGCACGGTGTCCTCGTAATCTTGTGGTACTTCTGCGTCTCCGTATATAAGCAGAAGTTCGGTGCCGCTGTCTTTCAGCATGTACGCGATCCGTTCCGCTGGGTACGTCGGATCAATTGGTAAGTATGCACCACCAGCCTTCAGAATCGCCAGAATCCCCACGATCATCTCCATCGAGCGATCTGCCAGAATCCCCACGATCTCGTTGGTTCCAACGCCGCGTGTCCGCAAGGCATGCGCCAGTTGGTTCGCCCTCGTGTTTAGTTCGCCATACGTCAGTCGCACAGAATCGAAGACGATTGCCTCAGCTTCTGGTGTCCGCTTCGCCTGCTCCTCAAACAGCGCGTGGATCGTCTTGTCCTTCGGATACTCCGCCTTCGTATCGTTGAACGTCTCTAGTAGTTGATGATTCTCTTCTTCCCCAACCAGTTCGATCTCGTCCAGCCACATGTCTGGCGTTTCTACGATCTGCTCCACGATTGCCGTTAGATGCTCGGCCATTCGCTCAACCGTTTCCTTCTTGAACAGCGCCGTACTGTATTCCCAATCGAAATACAGCCGCCCTTCCTGCTCAACCGCAGCCACGGTCAGGTCGAATTTCGCGATGCTGTTTTCCTGCGGATACGGCCGAATTGTCAGCCCTTCCGCCTTCCATTCACTCATCTCCATGTTCTGCAGCACCAGCATCGTATCGAACAGCGGATTGCGACTCGTATCCCGCCGTACCTCTGCCTTCTCCACCAGTTCCTCGAACGGATAGTCTTGATTTTCCATCGTGTCTAGAACCAAAGCCTTCACTTCTGCTAAGTACGCCTCGAACCGTTTGCTTCCCGCTGGGCGGCTGCGCATCGCCAGCGTGTTAACGAACATTCCGATCATCCGTTCCGCATCTGGGTGCCTTCTACCTGCCACTGGGGAACCCACAACCACATCCTCTTGTCCCGCATAGCGAGACAGCAACACTCCGTACGCCGCCAAGAGCGCCATGTACAGCGTAACGCCTTGCTTCGCACACAGCTGCTTCAGCCTTTTCGTTACATACTCATTCCATACTTGACCAGCGTGGTCCCCTTCAAAACTGCGGACCGCTGGTCGCACATTATCCGTCGGCAGCTGTAGCACGGGGGCTGCTTCCTCGAACACCTGCAGCCAGTACTGCTCCTGTGCTTGGTACGACTCGCCCTGCATCTTCTCACGCAGCCATACCGCATAATCTTTATAGTGAATCGCAAGCGGCGCCAGTTGCTCACCCCCATACAATCGTGTGAATTCCTCTACAAACACGTCCATCGACGTGCCATCCGAGACGATATGGTGCATGTCCAGCAGTAGCACGTGACGCTCTTCTTCCAGGCGGATCAGACCAGCTCGCAAGAGCGGCGCCTCGCCCAGATCAAACGGACGCACGAACGCCTTCACCCGCGCTTCCACTTCTTCCTCTAGGCTCGCGATCTCCGCCTTCGTATCGTTGAACGTCTCCATTACTTCAAA
>NZ_JBXCIY010000056.1:0-2573 GCF_056786395.1 Paenibacillus sp. Y951
GTGTAAAACTGGTTCCAAACATTGCAAAATCTATCATAGAGTATGCAAATAATAAAAGAAATATAGAATTAATTGAAGACCATATTGTAGGAGTAACCGAAGAAGACGCTAACTTCTTATAACACCGTATTCACGCAGCGGCTCCGCCTTGGTCACTTTGATGCTTTTGGCAGAAGTAGCAGGTTCAGTGACAACTTCCTGCGGAAGTTCGTGAATACAAGAACGTTATGCGAAAGATCGAAGTACATTTTGAAATCTTTTTTTGAAAGGACAATTTTCTTATGAGCCTGAAACTCTTAAAAGCAGTTGATAAGGATCTAACATTTCTTGCACGAATGAATAAAAGCTTAATTGAAGATGAGGGTAGTCTAAACCCAATGACAATAGAGAAATTAGAAGAACGCATGAGAAGCTGGCTCTTTTCTAATTGGAATATTGATTTAATGACTAAAGACTCAGAAATTATAGGATATGCTGTTTATCAATTTAGACAAAATCAATATAAAAACACAGAGGAAGAAGTTTTCTTGAGACAATATTTTATTAGACCAGAATTCAGACGACAAGGCTTAGGAATTCAGGGAATAAGTCTACTGAAAACAAATCGATTTAAGAACATAAAAACGATAATTATAGATGTGTTAGTAGGAAATCAAAGAGGAATTAATTTTTGGAACAAGGTCGGATTTGAAAAGCATATCATAACGATGAAAACCTCTAATTAGAGCTTTGAAAGTAATGCAATGATCCATCGAATAACACCGTATTCACGCAGCGGCTCCGCCTTGGTCACTGTGATGCTTTTGGCAGAAGTAGCCGATTCATGTGACAACTTTCTGCGCAAGTTCGTGAATACCTGAACGTTATACGCAACCCCTTTGAGAATGTTAACCCATGAAACCAATTAACAACAAATAATAAATATAGGTGAAAGAATACATTTACAAAGTAGCAGTTGAAAACCAGGATGAACGGAATATTAGAAGGTGTACCCTATAACAATAAATACCCACATCTTAGTTATGCTTCTTGTTCATCAAGAGAAATATCGGAGAAGTGGTACAAACTAAGGAATATTTCTATTACGCGAAAGAGAGGATCAAATGAATTATTATTTTGGTTTTTCATGGAAGGGTCTATTAATCTTTTTATTGCCAATGATACCAAATATATTTTATTTTTTAATTCCTGCGTCAGATATATTAGGAAACAATGCAAATAGCCATTTGATTTTGGATGTTTTGGAGCACGGAAGTCAGGCGATATTTTTCTTTCTTCTGATATTTGTTATAAGAAAACAAGCATCTGAAATACGATGTCCGTATACAATTGGTATGGCAATAATGTTGATTTTTTATTATGGGCTATGGATATTGTATTTTATAGGCAACGCAAACTCGGTTATTTTTCTTTGGATGGCTGTTCTTCCGGTAGTATATTTTATATTGGCTGAAATTTGGCTTCATAATTATCTGGCTATTATACCAACAGTACTTTTTGGTATTGTGCATGTCATTAATACATATTTGTCTATTGCGAATTAAAGGGAGGACAACAATCCCCTTAAATTATGATAGTGCGTTCAGCATGGATGCTATATCTAGGATTAAGTCCCGAATGGTGAAGGTAGAAGTAAGCCATAGCTTAAGGCAAGGGTGTCCAACGTGAGCAGGAATCTGAATGTAGCCGTCGGCAAATCTCCGGTTCGAGGAACACGAAAGTAAATGAGGGGGGACCTTTCCTATGCGGAAACGGATTTGATAGGACCAAAAGATAGAACCCAAAGATAAAACGCGTAAAGACATATTAAATACATAAAACACACAAGACATATATGGAGGTGGAATCGAAGAAGAAGGGGCAGCGTATAACAATGCATTTTTGCTTCGTCGCTGACGCTTCTTGGTCTCCAAGAGGTATTTCGGAGAAGTGGAATCAGGCGACACATCCAACTGGCTAAGTGGCAGAGCCACCCGGACCTTCGGTCCTTAAGCCGTTTGGACGTCAGAAATGCGCAACGATATGTGAAACATCTGGATCGGTAAAAACATATAAATACAAGTGCTAATAAAAGCAAACAGAAGTAGCAACAATACTAGATCGTATCTCGTTGTAGTAAGTAGAAACGATTATCAAATCTAATTACAAGAATAATTAGCTTCATCTTCGCACCATGAACCGCACCAGTTGTAGGTCCAACTATAATGTCAGACAACCCAGATGAAAACCATAAATCAAAATAGAATGAACAGAACCTTAAGGGAAAAAAGCAATATAGATGAAGTCATTAAGACATATAAAAATGATAGCATGGCGACATTTAAGTTTGTGAAGTATTTCAAGAAGTCAGATGCATCACATATCACCGTATTCACGCTGCGGGCATGCGTCCTTGGTCACTTTGATGTTATTGGCAGAAGTAGCAGATTCAGTGACAACTTCCTGCGGAAGTTCGTGAATACAAGAACGTTAGCTGAAATTGATGATATATAAAATTAAAAATCGGAGGGAATCAATATGTCATTTAAAGATGCATTTTTTACTTTTCCTATTCTTGAAACTGAAAGGTTTAT
>NZ_JBXCIY010000057.1:0-2538 GCF_056786395.1 Paenibacillus sp. Y951
GTGAGCGTGGGAGCATTCAATGCCTCCGAATTGCGTTCGCATTTGAAGGCCTACATGCCGGAGTACATGGTACCGTCGTACTTGGTGGAAGTGGAACGGATTCCACTGACGGCCAATGGCAAGGTGGACCGGAAGGCGCTGCCGGAGCCGCAAGATCTGATGCAGGCAGGAAGCGAATACGTCGCGCCGCGGAACGGGACGGAAGCCAAGCTGGCGGAAATTTGGCAGAACGTTCTCCTAATTGAACAAGTCGGGATCCAAGACAGCTTCTTCGAGCTAGGCGGGGACTCGATGAAAGCGATTCGTCTGATCACTAAGTTGGAGCAAACGATCGGACATAAGACAGACATCACTCATCTGTATCAATATCCGACGATTGAGCTCTTCCTGGCTAACCTTTCATCCGACGTAAATATGCCGGATCATGCGGCTTACGAACAAGCACTTGCAGAAGAAATGGATATACTTCGGGATCATATCGTTTCTGGCCCTGCATCGCTGGCGGGTGAAGTAGAAGACTTTTATCCGATGAGCGATATCGAGCAAGGGATGGTTTTCCATACTCTTAAGCAATCTGATGGTGCAGTGTATCACGATCAGTTTGTATATGGGCTTAAAGACGAACACTTCCAATTGGAAAGATTGCGGGAAGCTTTACGCTTTTTGGTCACAAAGCACTCGATCCTGAGAACCGATTTTTATCTGGAGACGGATGCTTATCCCGTTCAAATCTTACGCAAACATGTGGAAGCACGGATCGGGCTGGATGATTTAAACGGACTGAACGGGAATCATCAAGATGATTTTGTGAAGCGTTGGATGGAAAAGGATCGCAAACGTCCGTTTGACATCGGGGCGGCGCCTCTTTGGCGGATGCACGTTTTTTTGTTGGGCGGCGGTCGCCTGTATTTGAGTTGGATTTTTCACCATGCCATCTTGGACGGATGGAGCGTTGCCTCGTTAATGACAGAGTTACTGAACGTTTACTGGAAGTTGGGTGCTGGGACATTCGACCGACACGCAGAGTCCTCTTTGAAGAGCACATATAAGGATTACGTAATCGAACAGCTCGCGGTCAAAAAACGTCTTGATTTTCAAACGTTCTGGCAAGAGGAATTGAGAGAATACAAACGGCTTGAGTTCCCTGAACCGACAGCATTAGATCTAGAACAGAGCGGTAACCATCATCAGGTTACGCATTTCTTTGCTGATTTTAGCATGGAATATCTCAAGCTTTTTGCGAGAAACACCGGAACAAGTCTGCGCTCCATCTGTTTTGCAGCGTATGTGTACAGTCTATCTATGTTTACCTACGACAATGAAGTTTTAGCGGGTCTCGTAGAAAACGGACGGCCCGTTCGGGAGGACGGCGATAAAATACTGGGTTGTTTCCTAAATACCATACCGGTGCAAATGAAGATCGATGCGCAAATGACATGGTTGGAATGGATTCATACAGTGCATGCCAAATGCATGGAGATGAAAAACTTCGGAAGATACTCGTTGCAGGACATTATGCGCGCAACGGGAGAACGGACCGATAGCGGCAACCCGTTTTTCGACGTCTTGTTTAACTTTATTGATTTTCATATTTATGAGTCTATACCCGAAGAGTCGTTGATTCCTGAGCTTTCGGCGAATTTGAGCTATGAGCGCACAAATGCCAGAATGGACTTCACCGTATCGATCACATTTAACGCACTCATGGTAAGAATCGGATCTTCCTATCGTGAAGAAGATGTATATAGAGTATTGCTGTATTTTGAGCGAACATTACGCACGATGATGAACGATTCGAGTAGAACGATCCAGAACTTCGATCTTACTGAGGAAGAAGAGAAGCGTCAACTGCTTGAGACGTTTAATGACAGGAAGGCGGAATATCCGAAGGACAAGACGATTCACGCTCTGTTCGAGCAGCAGGCTGATCGGACTCCAGAAGCGGTGGCGGTCGTATTCGAGTCTGCGCGAATGACATATGGCGAGCTGAACGCAAAGGCGAATCAGTTGGCGCATGAGCTGCGTGCGCGTGGCGTAGAAGCCGAACGAATCGTGGGGATTATGGCGGAGCGCTCGGTCGAAATGATCGTGGGGATTCTCGCGATCCTGAAGGCCGGCGGTGCGTACTTACCAATGGACCCGGCGTACCCGTCTGAGCGGATCGCGTACATGCTGGAAGACAGCGGTACCGATCTTCTGTTCGTGTACGGTGACGCAGAAGTACCGCAAGATTACGAAGGAACCGTGCTGAACCTGGCGGACGCGTCTCTGTATGCGGGCGAGACGTCGAACTTGCCAGCAGCAAGTGGTCCAATCGATCTGGCGTATGTGATCTACACGTCGGGATCGACGGGACAGCCGAAAGGAGCGATGGTGGAGCATCGTAACGTCGTGCGGCTGCTCTTCAACGACCGCAATCTGTTCGACTTCGGCGCGAGCGACGTCTGGACGATGTTCCATTCGTTCTGCTTCGATTTCTCGGTATGGGAAATGTACGGCGCGTTGTTGTATGGAGGTAAGCTGGTTATTGTGCCGAAA
>NZ_JBXCIY010000058.1:0-2268 GCF_056786395.1 Paenibacillus sp. Y951
CGAGCCAAACATAATAGAAGATAAATGGCGGAGCTGACGAGATTCGAACTCGCGATCTCCTGCGTGACAGGCAGGCATGTTGGGCCACTACACCACAGCTCCGTATTATTAAAACTCTTCTATTAATGAATTTGGTTGCGGGGACAGGACTTGAACCTGTGACCTTCGGGTTATGAGCCCGACGAGCTGCCAACTGCTCCACCCCGCGGTAGTATGGTGGAGGATGACGGGTTCGAACCGCCGACCCTCTGCTTGTAAGGCAGATGCTCTCCCAGCTGAGCTAATCCTCCATATGTATGTCATCTCTTTGGAGTGACCAGAATAATATATCATGTTTATACATATGACGTCAAGTATTTAATTCGTTTTTCTCTACTAGTATTTTTTATAATTTGAGTCAGCGCCATTAGTTATCCTTCTTGAGCTCTCCTAACATTTGAGTCATAGCTACCTTCCCCGCCTCGAATTGTGTAAGACGATGACCGTTGGCACCGGATGGATGCGGAAATCCCCATACAACATGATGCTCTGCGATTAGTCCCAGCTTTATTAGATGACGAAGGTAACTCTCTACTGATTTACCTAACGGTATAATAAGCGGATTTTTCAGCATACGTAGCTCAACTAAAAAAGATTGCAGTACTGCTTCTTGAAGTATTTCATTCCTTATTAAGGAGGGATTATGACCATTATAATTTCGCTTAGCAACAAATACAGGATAACGAATTAACGATGTGGTATGTAGAAGTGTACAGTCTCGGTCAAACAATTGCTCGGCACTCGAAATTCCAAATAAATTATGTATCCCTATTTCATCTAGCATTTGAATTAAGTTAACGCGTGTAGCTCCTGCAAACCTCGCTGCAAACTTTGCATCCTTACATGCCTCTTCATACGTCTTCTGTTGCTTTAATGATTGTATTGCTGTTCTATAAGCAATCTCCAGTTGCTGCCAACCTGGAGTGATGCCAACGATCATAACCTTTGCCGCTAAATTTACATATTCATTATGGGGAGTATAATAGATTTCAATATCGCCTTCTTGCTTCAATCTGAAGGCATCTACTAGTAAATCTGTTTTCGAGTAGCTTAATTGGGTTGGAAGAGCTTTTAGACATGTACTGAAATAATGCTCATCTACGAATGACATATCATATACTCCTCATTGAATAATGACAACTGTATGCTCGCTTGGATCGATATCGGTCGACCAAGCATTTTTCATTATAGCATGGTGCTCTGCATCTACCAAATCACCTCAATATATCATCATTCCGCACCATAGCTCCCTACACTCAATATCAGCGACACCGAGCGGCATGAGCAAGCCATTTGAATGGTAACAGCGCATCCTTTGTCCAGAAAAAAGTATTCTCCTGCGATACCGCAGCAACGCCTGCGGTGTTATGCGTTTCCCTATTCACTTCAAGGTATCCTTTCACCATTCAATAATCCGCTCATGCTTATTCTCTTTAAACCACTTCTCTAAATTCTCCAATTGTTCCTTATTCACAAACCGCAGTCCCTCTCCACTCTCGATTTAATTCTTCCGACTCACTGCTGCCCAAACAGTAGCTATAGCAATTCAAAATAAGTTTCGTAACAAGACATGCTCATTATAATGATTTAGAATAGTCAATCCTTCAAATACACATAAAAAAAGAACGGTTGCTACTTAGGTTCCAAGATAAGAGAGCCTAGCTATTAAGCCCGAATGGATCGGTTGTAGTGACATTTTTACTTTATTAAGTTGGTGAATGACCTAAGTAGTAACAAAAAACGACTGTAAATTGATATACCAATCAATTTACAGTCGTAAGGTCGGATTGTTCATTTTCAAGAGTGATGAATTATAAATTCAGCGCAGAAGATAAATATGGTTTTAGCTATAAAATAAAAAAAGCTCATTCGAGAAAAATTCTCTAATGAACTATCGTTTATTATTTTGGTACCGGCGAGAGGACTCGAACCTCCACGGTCTCCCATTCGATTTTGAGTCGAACGCGTCTGCCATTCCGCCACGCCGGCATAGTAAAAAGAAAAAATATGGCGCGCCCTAAGAGATTCGAACTCCTGGCCTTTTGATTCGTAGTCAAACGCTCTATCCAGCTGAGCTAAGGGCGCAAATCTATTAAATTGTAAGATGGAGGCGCCACCCAGATTTGAACTGGGGATAAAGCTTTTGCAGAGCTTTGCCTTACCACTTGGCTATGGCGCCAACTTTATGGAGCGGAAGACGGGAATCGAACCCGCGACCCTCGCCTTGGC
>NZ_JBXCIY010000059.1:0-2249 GCF_056786395.1 Paenibacillus sp. Y951
AGTACGTAGTCGTAGACCCGAAACCGTGTGATCTACCCCTGTCCAGGGTGAAGGTGCGGTAACACGCACTGGAGGCCCGAACCCACGCACGTTGAAAAGTGCGGGGATGAGGTGGGGGTAGCGGAGAAATTCCAATCGAACTCGGAGATAGCTGGTTCTCCCCGAAATAGCTTTAGGGCTAGCCTCGGATTAAAGTGTCGTGGAGGTAGAGCACTGATTGAATGCGGGGCCCGCCAAGGGTTACCAAGTTTAGTCAAACTCCGAATGCCATAGACATGTTATCCGGGAGTCAGACAGTGAGTGCTAAGATCCATTGTCAAGAGGGAAACAGCCCAGATCATCAGCTAAGGTCCCCAAGTGTGTGTTAAGTGGGAAAGGATGTGGAGTTGCACAGACAACCAGGATGTTGGCTTAGAAGCAGCCACCATTTAAAGAGTGCGTAATAGCTCACTGGTCGAGTGACTCTGCGCCGAAAATGTAACGGGGCTAAACACACCACCGAAGCTATGACATGTACCTTAATGGTACTTGGGTAGGGGAGCGTTGAATATAGGTTGAAGCTAGACCGTAAGGACTGGTGGACAGTATTCAAGTGAGAATGCCGGTATGAGTAACGAAAAGACAAGTGAGAATCTTGTCCGCCGTAAGCCTAAGGGTTCCTGAGGAAGGCTCGTCCTCTCAGGGTAAGTCGGGACCTAACGCGAGGCCGAAAGGCGTAGTGGAAGGACAACAGGTTGAAATTCCTGTACCACCAACAACCGTTTGAGCAATGGGGTGACACAGAAGGGTAGTGACGCGGACTGATGGAATAGTCCGTCTAAGTAGTGAGGCTTGTCGATAGGAAAATCCGTCGGCTATAAGGCTGGGCTACGATGGGGAGCGAAAATTATAGTAGCGAAGGTCATGAGCTCCGGCTGTCAAGAAAAGCCTCTAGTGAGGTCAAGGTGCCCGTACCGCAAACCGACACAGGTAGGCGAGCAGAGCATGCTAAGGCGCGCGGAAGAACTCTCGTTAAGGAACTCGGCAAAATGACCCCGTAACTTAGGGATAAGGGGTGCCCCGGTAGGGTTAATAGCCCGAGGGGGCCGCAGTGAAAAGGCCCAATCGACTGTTTAGCAAAAACACAGGTCTGTGCGAAGTCGTAAGACGAAGTATACGGGCTGACGCCTGCCCGGTGCTGGAAGGTTAAGGGGAGTGGTTAGGAGCAATCCGAAGCTATGAACCGAAGCCCCAGTAAACGGCGGCCGTAACTATAACGGTCCTAAGGTAGCGAAATTCCTTGTCAGGTAAATTCTGACCCGCACGAATGGCGTAACGAATTGGGCGCTGTCTCAACGAGAGATCCGGTGAAATTTTAATACCTGTGAAGATGCAGGTTACCCGCGACAAGACGGAAAGACCCCATGGAGCTTTACTGCAACTTGATATTGAACTTTGGTACGATCTGTACAGGATAGGTGGGAGCCTTTGAGTCATGAGCGCCAGCTTGTGAGGAGGCATCGTTGGGATACCACCCTGATCGTATCGGAGTTCTAACCTACTACCCTGAATCGGGTAGAGGGACCGTGTCAGGTGGGCAGTTTGACTGGGGCGGTCGCCTCCTAAAGAGTAACGGAGGCGCCCAAAGGTTCCCTCAGAATGGTTGGAAATCATTCGAAGAGTGCAAAGGCATAAGGGAGCTTGACTGCGAGACCAACAAGTCGAGCAGGGACGAAAGTCGGGCTTAGTGATCCGGTGGTACCGAATGGAAGGGCCATCGCTCAACGGATAAAAGCTACCCTGGGGATAACAGGCTTATCTCCCCCAAGAGTCCACATCGACGGGGAGGTTTGGCACCTCGATGTCGGCTCATCGCATCCTGGGGCTGAAGTAGGTCCCAAGGGTTGGGCTGTTCGCCCATTAAAGCGGTACGCGAGCTGGGTTCAGAACGTCGTGAGACAGTTCGGTCCCTATCTGTCGCGGGCGCAGGAAATTTGAGAAGAGCTGTCCTTAGTACGAGAGGACCGGGATGGACGTACCGCTGGTGTACCAGTTGTCTCGCCAGAGGCATAGCTGGGTAGCTACGTACGGACGGGATAAACGCTGAAAGCATCTAAGCGTGAAGCCCCCTTCAAGATGAGATTTCCCAATTAGTAAGACCCCTTGAAGACGACGAGGTTGATAGGTTCGGGGTGTAAGTGTAGCAATACATGTAGCTGACGAATACTAATCGGTCGAGGGCTTATCCTACAATTTTTCTAGACGGAGCG
>NZ_JBXCIY010000060.1:0-2179 GCF_056786395.1 Paenibacillus sp. Y951
ATAAACCTTTCAGTTTCAAGAATAGGAAAAGTAAAAAATGCATCTTTAAATGACATATTGATTCCCTCCGATTTTTAATTTTATATATCATCAATTTCAGCTAACGTTCTTGTATTCACGAACTTGCGCAGCAAGTTGTCAGACAGAAATATCATCCTGAATTTCCTCTGCTGACCAAAGCGTAGCTGCCGCGTGAATACTGTGTTATCTGATGTTAACGCCTTACTTGACACCACTTGCAAGAGTTCTTATTATAATTCTCTTGGTTTTCTTTTATATATTTTCTAATCTTTTACCAAACCATTATTTTTACTTCCCGGCAGTAACAAAAATAACAATCCAATTATAAGGAAAAGCCATACATAAAAATTCTCGAAGAAATCGGGATAACTTATTCTGTCATCATGATCCGCTATTGCAGCTGCTAATCTTGCCACTACTCTTTCAGTTGTATAAATCAAACCAGAGACTATCAAAAATAATGCACTTAATATTTTATTTTGATTGTCTTTCAAAAATATCACCTCACTATGTGATTTTAGGTTATGTTTTCAAATTGTATTGCGTTAATTTCAGATAACGTTCAGGTATTCACGAACTTCCGTAGGAAGTTGTTACATGAATCTACTACTCTGCCAAAAGCGTCATAGTGACCAAGGCGTAGCCGCTGCGTGAATACTGTGTTATATGATGGGGACGCCATCTTTGACTTTACTACCAATTAATCTCTTTTTCGTAGGGTTCTATGTATTTTCCGGTTGACTCTATATTAGTTTCGTCTATCCACTTATAAATTTTTTCGGCTGCAACTGAAGGATAAGTATCTGCGTCAGGCGAACCTCCTCTAGTAATTAATCTTCCTGGATGAACAGCGCTTACCATAATGTTTTCATTTTTAAGCTCTTGACTAAGGCAGATTGTTAACATGTTTTGTGCAGCTTTTGCCATTCGGTAAGAATAAGAAAATTCCATTCCATTAAACTCACCTGACGCCACTCTAGTAAGAGAACCAAGTCTAGAAGATATATTGATTATTTTAGGGCTTTCTGAATTGCGCAAATAATTTATACTGCCCTTTACTGCTCGAATAGGCCCAAGGCAGTGAATATTGAACAAGTTATTTACCTCATCTGTGTCTACTTCCTCAATTAAACTCCCTTTACCTGATATCCCAGCGTTGTTTATTAAAATATCTAATGATGTAGTTATTAATTTTAATGAATTGTCAATTTTGCATATTGAATCATCTGTATTCAAATCACAAATAATTGGATAACAATTTATTGTGAATTCTTGCATTAAGAGATCTGCAGATTCTCTAGTTCTTACTAAAGGATAAACAATACTTCCTGAATTAATATAGACTTTCAGCAATTCATAACCCAAACCACGATTGGCCCCTGTAATAAGGATTTTCTTCAACGATTTACCTCCTACTAGTTCTATTGCGGCCCTTTCATATAACGTTCTTGTATTCACGAACTTGCGAAGCAAGTTGTCACTGATTATACTACTCTGCCAAAAGCATCATTGTGACCAAGGCGCAGCCGACGCGTGAATACTGTGTTATCGGATGTTACCGACCTCTTCGAACTACCTACAAAATTGTACTTAAAATAGTCTTTTCTCTATTTACTGTTAATGTGAAGAACTCTTGTTTAATGTCTTTCCTAAGAACTTCTTTCATTCTATCTCTTCCAATCTGATCAAAACGTTGTTGAACTCGTCTTACATGTTCTTTATCTGATTTTATCTTCTTCTCTATCTCTTCATATTGTTCAAGACTATCATATTCCCACATAGCAAAGATCTCACTATTATGATCATCTACTGACATACACCATCTACCAATTAGTCTTGATCCATTTTTCAACTGAGCAGGTAACAAAATATCATTAAATAATGCATTAAATTCTTCTACGAATGATGAATCAACAATATACGTCTTCCTACGATAAATCATCTCTGCACCTCTTTCGGTAATTTCTGATAACGTTCTTGTATTCACGAACTTGCGTAGCAAGTTGTCACTGAATCTGCTACTTCTGCCAATAACATCAAAGTGACCAAGGCGCAGCCGCTGCTTGAATACTGTGTTATCCGATTGACTTGCCTTCTTGATTCTTCTTTCAGTTTTCATTCGTTTATGTATTCTAGGACTTTTGGCAAATATTCTTCG
>NZ_JBXCIY010000061.1:0-2175 GCF_056786395.1 Paenibacillus sp. Y951
GGAGGAGTACCACGAAAGCACGATACAAGCATTGCTGGCCAGCTACAAGAAGCAGTTACTTTCGATCGTCGAACATTGCATGCAGCAAACCGAGACGGAACTTACTCCGAGCGATGTGGGGAGCGTATCAATGCCGTTAGTCACTTTCGATAAACTTCGCGAGCAGTTGGCAAGTAACGGCAGCGGCGAGATGGTTTCCATGTACCCGATGTCTCCGATGCAAGAAGGCATGCTGTTCCAAGCACTAAAGGAACCGCAGTCGTCGGCGTATTTCAACCAATTGTCGATTGTGATTCAAGGGTCGCTGCATAAAGCTAATCTGGAGAAGAGCCTCTCCCTTCTGATGGAACGGCACGATATCTTTCGAACGATGTTTATGTATGAGGAATTAGAAAGGCCGTTGCAAATCGTGTTAAAGAAGCGCAATCCTTCGATCGTTTTCGAAGGTTACACAGGGTTAACGGAAGATGAAATCAAGATTAGCGTGGAGCGGTTCAAACAATCAGATCGGGAACAAGGATTCGATCTCACGAAAGATGTGCTATTGCGGATTGCCGTATTAAGGACGAGAGAGAGCCAATACGAGATTGTATGGAGCCACCATCATATACTGATGGACGGCTGGTGCATGGGCATCGTCTTAAAAGAGTTCTTCTATATGTACGCACAGCTTTGCAGCGGTAAGGCGATAGATTTACCTCCCGTGAAGCCCTATATCGACTTTATCAAGTGGTTGGAGAAGCAGAATCGCGAAGAAGCGCTGGTCTACTGGAGAGATTACTTGGCGGGATACGAGCAGCGTGCGACGATCCCTGCAAGCGGAAGTCGTACAAACGAGTCGTATGCACTTGAAGAAGTCCGTTATTCGTTGGCAGAGACATTGACCGAGCGTTTGACGAAAATGAGCAAGCACCATCAGGTTACGATGAACAGCATGATGCAGACGGCATGGGGCATGTTGCTGCGAAGTTATAGCAACACCGATGACGCGGTGTTCGGTGCAGTCGTGTCGGGGCGTCCTGCGGAAATCGACGGCGTTGAAAACATGGTAGGGCTGTTTATCAACACGCTGCCGGTTCGACTAAGCCCGGACGAAAACGCGGACACGTTTATTGAGACGGTCAAACGCTTGCAGCAACGAGCCCTCGATTCGGAGAAATACGATTACACTTCTTTGGCAGAGATTCAAGCGCAATCGGATCTGAAACAAAACTTGATCGATCATCTATTTGTCTTCCAGAACTATCCGGAAGTCAAGGTAATACGCGGACAATCCGAGAATCAGGATTTTCAGATCACAGATATCCATGGATTTGAGCATACCAATTATTCGTTAAGCGTGACGATGCATGTATATTCGAGTCGTCTCTCCATCAAAATTGGTTTCAATGGGTCGGAACATTGTAGAGATAACATCGAACGAGTCATCAGCCATTTGGAAACCATTCTGGAACAAGTAACGGCAAGGCCTGACATGGGGCTGGACGAAATCGATCTGGTCGGGGAAGAAGAGAGGCGTCAGCTGCTGACGGTGTTTAACGACACAAAGGTGAAGTATCCGAAGGACCAAACGATCTACGTGCTGTTCGAGGAACAGGCGAAGCGGACGCCGGAAGCAGTGGCGGTCATATTCGAGTCTGAACGGTTGACGTATGGGGAGCTGAACGCGAAGGCGAACCAACTGGCGTTTGCATTGCGGGCACGAGGCGTAAGAGCGAACCAGATCGTGGGGATCATGGCGGATCGTTCGGTGGAAATGATCGTGGGCATTCTCGCGATCCTGAAGGCCGGTGGTGCATACTTGCCAATCGACCCAGCGTACCCTTCTGAGCGGATCGCGTACATGCTGGAAGACAGCGGCGCCGATCATCTACTCGTATACGGTGACGCAGAAGTACCGCAAGATTACGAAGGAACCGTGCTGAACCTGGCGGACGCGTCACTGTATGCGGGCGACACTGCGAACCTGCCAGCGGCAAGCGGTCCAAGCGATCTGGCGTACGTCATCTACACATCGGGATCGACGGGACAGCCGAAAGGGGTCATGGTCGAGCACGGTGGTTTAACAAACATGATGGTTGCGCTGCACAACAAATATCCTTGCGGGGAAGAAGAAGCTTATTTGTTGAAGACGGGCTATACGTTTGACGTGTCATTAACGGAACTGTTCGGATG
>NZ_JBXCIY010000062.1:0-2168 GCF_056786395.1 Paenibacillus sp. Y951
ACGGATTCCGAACAAAGGCGTGGGATATGGCGTGCTGAAGTATTTGACGCCAGCGGAGAAAAGCGGCATTGGCAGTGGAATGAAGCCAGAAATCAGCTTTAACTACTTGGGACAGTGGGACCGAGAAATGGATGCAGGGGCCATGTCGATGTCGGGGTTTTCCACTGGACTGACGATGAGCCCGCAATCAGAACGGGTCCATGCGCTAGACATTACAGGGAGCGTAATGGACGGAAAGCTGACGCTGGTCGTGACGTACGACAAGCAGGAGTACTGCGAAAGCACGATGCAGGCGTTGATGGCCAACTACAAGAAGCAATTGCTTTCGATCGTCGAGCATTGTATGAAGAAAGCTGAGACTGAGTTGACCCCAAGCGATGTAGGCAGTAGACCGATGTCGTTAGACACTTTTGAAAAAATATTAACGAGGTTAAATAATCTATAGTGGGATCGCTGTAATTAATAATTTATAGACGGAAGATAGGTGAATGTATTGAGTAATGACGGTAGCCGAAATGTGATTTCCATATACAAGCTGTCTCCCATGCAAGAAGGCATGTTGTTCCAAGCGCTAATGGATCCGCAGTCGTCAGCGTATTTCGAACAGATGTCGTTTGTTATTCAAGGAGTGCTGCATGAAGCTAATTTGGAGAAGAGTCTTTCTCTTTTGATGGAAAGGTACGATATCTTTCGAACGGTATTTATGTACGAGGAACTGGAAAGACCTTTACAGATCGTACTCAAAAAGCGCAAAACTTCGATCCTATTCGAAGATTACACAGGGTTAACGGAAGATGAACTCAAAAACAGCGTGGAGCGTTTTAAACGGGAAGATCGGGAGCAAGGATTTGATCTTACGAAAGATGTCTTATTGCGTATTGCCGTACTAAAGATAGGAGAGAGTCGTTACGAGATTGTATGGAGCCATCATCATATACTGATGGATGGCTGGTGCATGAGCATCGTCTTAAAAGAGTTCTTTTATATGTATACGCAACTTTGCGGAGGCAAATCGATAGATTTGCCTGCCGTTAAGCCTTATATCCACTTCATCAATTGGCTGGAAGAACAGGATCGCGAAGAGGCGTTGGTCTACTGGAAAGATTATTTGGCTGGCTACGAGCATCGGGCGGTGATCCCAGCAAGCGCCAAATTAAACAGTGGGGCATACGTACTGGAAGAAATTCAACATTCGTTCTCAGAGACCTTGAGCGATCGTTTAACGAAATTGTGCAAATCTCATCAGGTGACAATGAACAGTATGATGCAGACGGCATGGGGAATGTTGCTGCGTAGCTACAATAATATTGATGATGCGATATTCGGTGCGGTTGTGTCGGGACGTCCTGCTGAAATAGACGGTGTCGAAAGTATGGTGGGGCTGTTTATTAACACACTTCCCGTACGATTAGGCCCAAATGAAAACGCGGAGACGTACATTGAGATGGTCAAACGGTTACAGCAGCGAGCGCTTGAATCGGAGAAATTCGGATACATTTCTTTGGCAGAGGTTCAAACGCAATCGGAACTGAAACAAAACTTGATTGATCATTTGTTTATCTTTCAGAACTATCCAGAAGTCAACGAAATAAGCGGGCAACCAACTCAGCAAAATTTTCAGATCACAGATTTCCAAGGATTTGAACATACCAATTATTCGTTAAGTGTGACGATACATCTGCATGTGAAAAGGGTTAGTATCAAAATCAGTTTTAATGCGTCTATACATGAAAGAGCTAACATAGAGCGGATTATTGGTCATTTGGAGAGCATTCTGGAGCAAGTGACAGTAAGGCCAGACATGCGGCTAGAAGAGATCAAGCTAGTCGGGGAAGAAGAGAAGCATCAACTACTGGAGACGTTTAACGATACGAAGGCGGAGTATCCGAAGGACAAGACGATCTACGTGCTGTTTGAGGAGCAGGCGAAGCGGACGCCAGAAGCTGAGGCGATCGTATTCGAGTCTATGCGACTGACGTATGGCGAGCTAAACGCGAAGGCGAACCAACTGGCGCATGAGCTACGTGCGCGTGGCGTAGAAGGCGAGCGCATTGTAGGGATTATGGCAGATCGTTCGGTGGAGATGATCGTGGGGATTCTGGCGATTTTGAAGGCTGGTGGTGCATACTTACCAATTGATCCAACGTACCCAGCGGAACGGATCGCGT
>NZ_JBXCIY010000063.1:0-1810 GCF_056786395.1 Paenibacillus sp. Y951
CGTTCAACGATACGAAGGCGGAGTATCCGAAGGACAAGACGATCCACGTGCTGTTTGAGGAGCAGGCAAAGCGAACGCCAGAAGCTGAGGCGATCGTATTCGATTCCGTGCGACTGACGTATGGCAAACTAAACGCGAAGGCGAACCAACTGGCGCATGAGCTACGTGCGCGTGGCGTAGAAGGCGAGCGCATTGTAGGGATTATGGCAGATCGTTCGGTGGAGATGATCGTGGGGATTCTGGCAATTCTGAAGGCTGGTGGTGCATACTTACCAATTGATCCGACGTACCCAGCGGAACGGATCGCGTACATGCTGGAAGACAGCGACACTGATCTTCTGCTTATATACGGAGACGCAGAAGTGCCGCAAGATTACGAGGGCACCGTGCTGAACTTGGCGGACGCGTCGCTGTATGCGGGCGACACTTCGAACTTGCCAGCAGCAAGTGGACCAAGCGATCTGGCGTACGTGATCTACACGTCGGGATCGACGGGACAGCCGAAGGGCGTAGCTGTGGTTCAACGCGGCGTTGTACGGCTAGTGAAGGAAACGAACTATGTGCGCATTACGGAACAAGATATCTTTTTACAGGCATCGACGGTATCTTTCGACGCGGCAACATTTGAAATTTGGGGAAGTTTGCTAAACGGTGCGAAGTTGGTACTAATGCCGCCAGGCATACCGACGCTGGAAGAACTGGCGGAACGGATCAAAACATATGGCGTGACCATGCTATGGTTAACGTCAGGTCTGTTTAACGTCATGGTGGAGCATCGCCTGCAAGGATTAAAAGGAGTACGCCAGTTGCTCATAGGCGGTGATATCGTCTCCGCGCAACATGCGAAAAAGGCGATGGAAATTGAAGGGCTGCAGCTGATCAACGGTTACGGTCCGACGGAAAGTACAACCTTCGCGTGCTGTTATCCGATAGGGGAAGAGGCGGTTAACGGGGGAACGCTACCAATTGGACGTCCGATAGCCAATACCTGGGCATACGTTATCGACCGTTCAAACAAGCTAGCACCGATCGGGGTGCCAGGGGAGCTGTGCATCGCGGGTGACGGGTTGGCTCGCGGATACTTGAACCGTCCAGAGCTAACGGCGGAGAAGTTTGTGGACAACCCGTTTGAACCAGGCGAGCGGATGTATCGGACCGGAGACTTGGTAAGATGGCTGCCGGATGGGAATCTGGAGTACCTTGGAAGGATTGACGAGCAAGTGAAAATCCGGGGATTCCGGATTGAGACCAGCGAAATCGTGCACGGCCTGCTGCAGCACAGGGACGTGAAGGAAGCGGTGGTCGTGGCTCGAAAAGACGAGCGCGAGGAAGCTCACCTATGCGCGTACGTGGTGAGTAACGGAGTATTTGATGCTAGCGAATTGCGTTCGCATTTGAAGCGTAGTCTGCCAGAGTACATGGTGCCCTCGTACGTAGTAGAAGTGGAGCGCATTCCGTTGACGGCCAACGGGAAGGTAGATCGGAAAGCACTGCCAGAGCCACAAGGACTTGTGCAGGCAGGCAGTGAATACGTGGCGCCGCGGAATGAGACCGAAGCGAAGCTGGCGGCGATTTGGCAAAATGTGCTCCGAATTCGCCAAGTTGGCATCCGAGATAACTTCTTCGAGCTGGGCGGGGATTCAATCAAAGCGATCCAGATCGTGTCCAGATTAAGTTCGGAAGGGCTCAAGCTGGTCGTCCGAGATATGTTCACGTATCCGACGATCGAGGAAGTCAGTCAATATGTACAGGTGACGACCCAGGCAGCAGCTGAAGAAGGGATCGTGGAAGGCGAAGTGGCGCTTAGTCC
>NZ_JBXCIY010000064.1:0-1672 GCF_056786395.1 Paenibacillus sp. Y951
TGGCCGTCAACGGAATGCGCTCCACTTCTACTACATACGACGGTACCATGTACTCCGGCAGGCTACGCTTCAAATGCGAACGCAATTCGGTAGCATTAAATACTCCGTTACTCACCACGTACGCGTATAGGTAAGCTTCCTCGCGCTCATCTTTTCGAGCCACGACCACCGCTTCCTTCACGTCCCTGTGCTGCAGCAGGCCGTGCACGATTTCGCTAGTCTCGATCCGGTACCCCCGGATTTTCACCTGCTCGTCGATCCTCCCTAGATACTCCAGATTCCCGTCCAGCAGCCATCTTGCAAGGTCTCCCGTCCTGTACATCCGCTCGCCTGGTTCAAACGGGTTGTCCACAAACTTCTCCGCCGTTAGCTCTGGACGGTTCAAATATCCGCGAGCCACGCCTGCACCAGCTACGTATATTTCCCCTACTACCCCTTGAGGGACAAGGTGCCCGTTCTTGTCTAGAATCACGACCGATAACGTAGGGATAGGTTTCCCGATATTGCTGATATTTGTCTGGATATCTTCACTAGTTATTTCCTTATACGTCACGTGTACGGTCGTTTCCGTTATGCCATACATGTTGATCAGAAGCGCAGCCGGATACGCCTTCGCCCACGGTTCCAGTTGTGCGGGAGAGAGCGCTTCTCCGCCGAATATCACTTTGCGGATCAACAGATTCCGCTTCATTTCCTTGTCGCACACTTCATGAATCAGACTATAGAACGCTGTAGGCGTTTGGTTCAGTATCGTCACGCGTTCGCGTTCCAACATTTCGGCGAACAACCGCGGTTCCTGCGTTGTCCGTTTCGGCACAATAACCAACTTACCTCCGTACAACAACGCACCGTACATTTCCCATACCGAGAAATCGAAGCAGAACGAATGGAACATCGTCCAGACGTCGCTCGCGCCGAAGTCGAACAGATTGCGGTCGTTAAAGAGTAGTCGCACGACGTTGCGATGCTCCACCAATGCTCCTTTCGGCTGTCCCGTCGATCCCGACGTGTAAATCACATACGCCAGATCGCTTGGAGCGCTTACTGCAGACAGATTCGCAGTGTCGCCCGCATATAGTGACACATCCGCCAAATTCAGCACGGTGCCTTCGTATTCTTGTGGCACTTCTGCGTCTCCGTATATAAGCAGAAGATCAGTGTCGCTGTCTTCCAGCATGTATGCGATCCGCTCAGCCGGGTACGTCGGATCAATTGGTAAGTACGCACCACCAGCCTTCAGAATCGCGAGAATCCCCACGATCATCTCGACCGAACGCTCCGCCATAATTCCCACGATCTCGTCGGTTCCAACGCCTCGTGCCCACAATGCATGCGCCAGTTGGTTCGCCTTCGCGTTTAGCTCGCCATACGTCAGTCGCGCAGACTCGAATACGATCGCCTCAGCATCCGGCGTCCGCTTCGCCTGCTCCTCAAACAGCATGTGGATCGACTTGTCCTTCGGATACTCCGCCTTCGTATCGTTAAATGTCTCCAGTAGTTGACGCTTCTCTTCTTCCCCTGCTAGCTCGATCTCTTCTAGCCTCATATCTGGCGTTTCTACGATCTGCTTCACGATTGTCGCCAGATGTTTGCCCATCCGCTCAACCGTTTCCTTCTTGAACAGCGCCGTACTGTATTCCCAGTCGAAATACAGTCGCCCTTCCTGCTCAAC
>NZ_JBXCIY010000065.1:0-1665 GCF_056786395.1 Paenibacillus sp. Y951
AGACCCTGCACAATTTCACCTGTCTCAATCCGGAATCCCCGGATTTTCACTTGCTCGTCAATCCTTCCAAGGTACTCCAGATTCCCATCCGGCAGCCATCTTGCAAGGTCTCCCGTACGATACATAAACGTGCCTGGAAGAAAAGGATTATCAATAAAGCGTTCGCGGGTTAGATCCGGGCGGTTTAAATAACCTCTTCCGACACCAGCGCCAGAAATGAACAGTTCCCCTGCAACTGCGACAGGTACGGGTATAAATGATTCATTTAGGATATAATTCTGGCTATTGAGAATTGGCTTGCCGATTGGCACATTTTTTCCGGATGTCTCTCGATGCTCAAAAATATGCATATTCGAACAAATGGTAGTTTCCGTCGGCCCGTATCCGTTAATGATTCTCATCTCGGGACTGAACTGAAAATACCTGTCCAACGTATCATCTTTAATCGGTTCGACACCGACCAGTAGCTTGTTTAAACTTAACTGTTCACGTTGAGGTTCAAGTAAATCACAAATATCATTCAATACCGTAGGCGGCAAATAGGCGAATGTGACCCTTTCTTCCACAAGGAAACTGGCAAGATGGTTAAAATCAGAGAGCTTAGGAATCGGATAAAGGACAAGGGTAGCACCGAAGACAAATGGTAAAAATATTTCACATACGCTAACATCAAACGATATGCTGGTTAAACTTAGGCAGCGATCATCACGAATAATGGTTCTGCCAAAGTTACTTTGGATCGAGAATGAAAAATTGTGAAAATTACGATGCTCGACCATAACGCCTTTCGGCTGCCCTGTAGACCCCGAGGTATAAATAACATACATCAGGTCGCTCTCACAATTGATCCGTTCAGGATTTGTTGTCGGTTCATTCGATACAACCGATTGGTTCAGAACTATCGTTTCTCCATAAAACGGTACCTTGTCGGTCCACTTCTCCTGCATTAATACAATCCTCGTGCCGCTGTCTTCCAGCATGTATGCGATCCGCGCCGTCGGGTATGTTGGGTCGATCGGTAAATATGCGCCGCCAGCCTTAAGTACTGCCATCATACCGATTATCAACTCTGGAGATCGTTCAGCAAGAATGCCTATGACCGAATCTGATCCGACACCCTTCGCACGAAGCTGATGAGCAAACTGATTGGCTCTATCATTTAGCTCACGATAAGTAATGGATTGGTTTTTCCAGACCAGTGCTGTTGCTTCAGGCGCTTGATCTGTCTGCTCTTCAAACAAATAATGAATAGGTTGATAGGTACAAGTTATTTCATTTTTTTTATTAAATTCATTGAATAGCTGAAACTTGTCCCCTTCTGAAAGCATTGGGATTTTGCCGATGGAGGTTTCCGGATGCTCCACAATCCAATCAATGATGTTGAAATAATGCTGCATCATTTTTAAAACCGTTTCCTCTTTGAACAGCGCCGTACTGTATTCCCAGTCGAAATACAGTCGCCCTTCCTGCTCAACCGCAGCCACGGTCAGGTCGAATTTCGCGATGCTGTTTTCCTGCGGATACGGCCGAATTGTCAGCTCTTCCGCCTTCCATTCACTCATCTCCATGTTCTGCAGCACCAGCATCGTGTCGAACAGCGGGTTGCGGCTCGTATCTCGCCGTACCTCCGCCTTCTCCACCAGTTCCTCGAACGGATAATCCTGG
>NZ_JBXCIY010000066.1:0-1576 GCF_056786395.1 Paenibacillus sp. Y951
GTCGCTGTCTTCTAGCATGTACGCGATCCGTTCCGCTGGGTACGTTGGATCAATTGGTAAGTATGCACCACCAGCCTTCAAAATCGCCAGAATCCCCACGATCATCTCCACCGAACGATCTGCCAGAATCCCTACAATGCGCTCGCCTTCTACGCCACGCGCACGTAGCTCATGCGCCAGTTGGTTCGCCTTCGCGTTTAGTTCGCCATACGTCAGTCGCACGGAATCGAATAGGATCGCCTCAGCTTCTGGCGTCCGCTTTGCCTGCTCCTCAAACAGCACGTGGATCGTCTTGTCCTTCGGATACTCCGCCTTCGTATCGTTAAATGTCTCCAGTAGTTGACGCTTCTCTTCTTCCCCGACCAGTTCGATCTCGTCCAGCCGCATATCCGGCCTTTCCGCCACTTGCTCCAGAATAGTCTCTAGATGTCCTAGAAGCCGGTTTATTTGATCAACTTGATGCTCCGTTGAATTGAATCCGATTTTTATCTTAAGCAGATTGGCATGTACATTCATCATGACACTTAACGAATAATTGGTATGCTCAAATCCTTGGAAATCTGTTACCTGAAAATCCTGGTCATCGAATTGCCCACTTATTTCCTTGACTTCTGGATAGTTTTGAAAAACGAACAGATGATTGATCAAGTTTTGTTTTAGATCCGATTGCGCTTGAACCACTGCCAAAGAAATGTAATCATATTTCTCTGATACCAGCGCTCGATGCTGTAACCGTTTGACCATCTCAATGAATGTTTCCTCATTTTCGTTCGGGCCAAGTCGAACGGGCAGCGTGTTGATAAACAGTCCCACCATGTTCTCGATGCCGTCGATTTCAGCAGGACGTCCCGACACAAGCGCTCCGAACACCGCATCATCTGTGTTATTGTATCTGCGTAGCAACATGCCCCATACTGTCTGCATCATGCTGTTCATTGTCACTTGATGGCGTTTGCTTATTTTTATCAAACGCTCAGTGATAATTTCCCCTAACGTATGATGAATTTCTTTCAGCATGTACGACCCTTTGGTGGAATTACCACTTTCAGGGATTACCGTACGCTGCTCGTATCCAGCCAAGTAATCTCTCCAGTAGTCCAACGCTTCTGCGCGATCCTGCTCTTCTAGCCAATTGATAAAGTGAATATAGGGCTTCACAGTAGGCAAATCCACCGTTTTACCACTACAATGCTGCGCATACATATAAAAGAACTCTTTTAAGACGATGCCCATGCACCAGCCGTCCATCAAAATATGATGGTGGCTCCATACGATCTCATAGCGGCTCTCTCCTGTCTTCAATACAGCAATCCGCAATAGTACATCTTTCGTAAGGTCAAACCCTTGTTCCCGATCTTCCCGTTTAAAACGCTCCACGCTGTTCTTAATTTCATCATCGGTTAACCCAGTGTAATCTTCGAATACGATTGAAGGATTACGCTTCTTAAGCGCGATCTGTAATGGTCTTTCCAATTCATCGTACACAAACACTGTGCGAAAAATATCGTATCGTTCCATCAGAAGGAGGAGGCTCTTCTCCAGATTGGCTACATGCAGCGACCCTTGAATTGTAAAC
>NZ_JBXCIY010000067.1:0-1539 GCF_056786395.1 Paenibacillus sp. Y951
GAATCGAAGAGGCAATTGGCAGTAGCAGGGAAGCATATTCAGCTGGACACATCCCTCCACCTAACCGCGTCGCGGCCGCCCTTCGGGCTTAAGGTGGTGGGACGTCGTGAATACAATAACGTTATGAGAAATAGGGGCAAGTGAAAATATAAGAAAAGGAGTAGTAAAATGCCAAAATCAACTTCGAAAATGATTGAAGAATTTAAAATATTTATTACATTTGTAAATAGTTTGAAATCAATAGATGAAGAGCATTGGAATAAGCCATTGTCTGAAGGGAAATGGTCGATGAAGGATGTGATAAGTCACATCATGTTATGGGATAAGTATTATTATGAAGGGGCAATTCAGAAAATAAAACATGGAGAGGCGCTTACAGTAAAGCATTTGAACTATGATGAATTTAATGCTAAAGCAAGGGAGTACGCCAAAAGTCAAAGTAAGGCTAATATTATTGATCAGTTCATTGAATATAGAGAGAAGATTATTGCAGATATAATAGAACTTACAGAAGAAAAATATACAAACAAATACAAGAATGGAGACAAAAGAGTATTCACGATTCGAGGTTATGTACGAAGTTTTAGTCTTCACGATAAAGGTCATGGAAAACAAATAAAAGAATATTTGAAAACAATTGAATAAGAAATTCGAAGAAGGCCCCTACATCTCATAACACAGTATTCACGCGGCGGCTACGCTTTGGTCAGCAGAGGTAATTCAGGAAGTGATCGCTGTCTGACAACTTGCTACGCAAGTTCGTGAATACAAGAACGTTATGCGTAATTACTGATAACCACTTAAATGAAAGGAGAGCTGATAAAAATTGATTGTAAGGGCATACAAAAATTGTGATCTTAATTCATTAACTGAATTAATGGGCGAGTTAGGTTATCCATCAAAACCGGAAATCATGTTAACTAGAATACAAAGAATCGAATCAAACCCTATGTATCATACCTTTGTAGCAGAAGAACAAGGGGAGTTAGTTGGAATGATAGGTATTAGACAGCTTTTTTCTTATGAAGTAGAAGAAGTTGTAACACAAATATCCGCTTTAGTTACAAAAAGAGAATTTCAAAGAAAAGGTATAGGGAAGGCCTTAGTTCAATATGTAGAGGAATGGTCAAAAAAGAATGGTTCAGAAATTATCGTATTGACAAGTGGTATCAAAGATGAAAGAAAAACGGCACATGAGTTTTATAAATCATTAGATTTTGAAATAACTGGTTATCGATTTATAAAGAAGATATAGATCTGATTGAAAGTCTCTCGAAGAGGACAGTAACTACGCATAACACAGTATTCACGCAGCGGCTGCGCCTTGGTCACAGTGATGCTTTTGGCAGAGAAGTAGAATCATGTGACAACTTCCTTCGGAAGTTCGTGAATACAAGAACGTTATGTGAAATCACAGTAAAAAGTTAGCAATTCAAGGAGGATAATATGAAGACCATCATCTATATGGTTAGACACGCTGAATCACTATACACCGAAGGAACAGAAATAACTAGAGGACTCACCATTAAGGGCTTGGGT
>NZ_JBXCIY010000068.1:0-1314 GCF_056786395.1 Paenibacillus sp. Y951
CTCGCTTAAGCTTACCGCCGCGCTTGTGCTACTTCCCCATGTTCGGGCTTCAGCACATTCCCCGTCTTTGGGGAGCGGCTTAACCTTGGCACCTTCTTCCTGCCGCCAATATGAAGCTTCCCTCTGCTGCTCCCAGCTCTGTGCATAGACTCCCATCCGCTCCGACCATGTCCGGTACGAATGCGTTTTGCCCGGTAAAGCAACAGATTCACCGCGCAGCCGCTGCTCGTATCCCGCCGCGAAATCCTCCAATAGGATTCTCCAGGACACCCCGTCGACGACAAGGTGATGGATCGCGATCAGCAGATGGTCGCCGCTGTTCGTCCTGAACAACCCAAGTTGCATCAGTGGGCCGGTTTCTAGATTCATCTCCTGCTGGACCAGCGTCGCCTCACGCTCGATCGCTGCGCTGACGTCCGCTTCCGCCGAGACGTCGAATACATGCAGGCGGAACGCTTGATCTTCTGTCCCCTGGTTCATCTGCACGATCTTCCCTGCTTCTTGCTGGTACACCATCCGCAGCGCGTCATGGTGTTCCGTCAGCTTGACCACGACTTCCTCTACGAACGCTTCCCGGAAACCGTCCGCGCGGTACAGCATCATCGCCTGATTCCAATGATGGCTTTGCGAGAAACGTTGCTCGAAAAACCAACGCTGGATCGGACTAAGCGCCACTTCGCCTTCCACGGTCCCTTCTTCGGCTGCTGCCTGGGTCGTGACCTGAACATATTGACTGACTTCCTCGATCATCGGATACGTGAACATATCTCGGACGACCAGCTTGAGGCCTTCTGCACTTAACCTGGACACGATCTGGATCGCTTTGATCGAATCGCCGCCAAATTCGAAGAAGTTGTCTCGGATGCCAACTTGTTCGATTCGGAGCACCTCCTGCCAAATCGCCGCCAGCTTCGCTTCGGTCTCACTCCGCGGCGCCACGTATTCGTTTCCTGCCTGCACCAGACCTTGCGGCTCCGGCAGTGCGCGCCGATCTACCTTCCCATTGGCCGTCAACGGAATGCGCTCCACTTCTACTACATACGACGGTACCATGTACTCCGGCAGGCTACGCTTCAAATGCGAACGCAATTCAGATGCGTCGAACGCTCCGCTGCTCACCACGTACGCACACAGGTAAGCTTCGTCCCGCTCGTTTTTCCGGGCGACAACCACTGCTTCCTTCACGTCCGCGTGCTGCAGCAGACCGTGCACGATTTCGCCTGTCTCGATCCGATACCCCCGGATTTTCACTTGCTCGTCGATCCGGCCCATGTACTCCAGGTTCCCGTCCGGCAGCCATCTTACCAAGTCTCC
>NZ_JBXCIY010000069.1:0-1307 GCF_056786395.1 Paenibacillus sp. Y951
AGACCCTGCACAATTTCACCTGTCTCAATCCGGAATCCCCGGATTTTCACTTGCTCGTCAATCCTTCCAAGGTACTCCAGATTCCCATCCGGCAGCCATCTTGCAAGGTCTCCCGTACGATACATTCGCTCGCCTGGTTCAAACGGGTTGTCCACAAACTTTTCTGCCGTTAGCTCTGGACGATTCAAGTATCCGCGAGCCAACCCGTCACCCGCGATGCATAGCTCTCCTGGCACCCCGATTGGCTGAAGGTAATTCGATTTATTTACCACATAAATCCGTACGTTTTGTATGGGTTTGCCTATTCCAGGAACCACTTCTGCGTTTTCTACCCAACCGCTGGTCGCGACCACTGTATTCTCCGTTGGACCGTAGTTGTTCGATAACCTATATCCGGATCTCTTCGTCTTCCCTAATGTGTCGCCACCAGTAAGAAGCGCACGAAGAGAATGACCAGATTGGTCCGCAAACTGTTCGTATATCGGCGTCGGTAGAAACGAAATCGTAATTGCATTGTCCTGGTAAAAACGACTTAACGCTTCGATATCCGTACGAATTTGTGGACTCACCAAATAAATCGTCGCCCCGCTCACGAGGTACGGGAATATCTCCCATACGGCAGCGTCAAAGCCGAATCCCGCGTACTGTGTCGCGCGATCCGTATCCCTCATTTCAAAGTAACGACAGTGCCATGTCGACAAATTCACTAGCGAACCGTGTTCGACCATGACCCCTTTCGGCTGTCCCGTCGATCCCGACGTGTATATCACGTACGCCAGATCGCTTGGTCCACTTGCTACTGGCAGGTTCGAAGTCTCGCCCGCATATAGTGAAACATCCGCCAAGTTCAGCACGGTGCCTTCGTATTCTTGTGGCACTTCTGCTTTTGCGCCATAGACAAGTAGTAGATCGGTGTCGCTGTCTTCCAGCATGTACGCGATCCGCTCCGCTGGGTACGTCGGATCAATTGGTAAGTATGCACCACCAGCCTTCAAAATCGCCAGAATCGCCACGATCATCTCCACCGAACGATTTGTCATAATTCCCACGATCTCGTCGGTTCCAACACCTCGTGTCCGCAATACATGCGCCAGTTGGTTCGCCTTCGCGTTTAGCTCGCCATACGTCAGTCGCACAGAATCGAATACGATCGCCTCAGCTTCTGGCGTCCGCTTCGCCTGCTCCTCAAACAGCACGTGGATCGTCTTGTCCTTCGGATACTCCGCCTTCGTATCGTTGAATGTCTCCAGTAGTTGATGCTTCTCTTCTTCCCCGACTAGCTTGATCTCTTCTAGCCGCATGTCTGG
>NZ_JBXCIY010000070.1:0-1260 GCF_056786395.1 Paenibacillus sp. Y951
TGCATCTAGCTCTCCTGCAATCTCCAGCGCCCACGGGATGTTGTAGCCGATCCCCTCTGGGTCCAGCTGACTTACCACGTACAGCCGCTGCTGTGCTGGCGAGGCCCGATACCACTCGCGCGCCTTCGCCTTGCTGATCGCCTCGTAGCGTTCCTTGGTAGCCACCGCTTCCAAATACCTGGCAAGCTCCTCCACCGTCGGGCTCGCGAATACCTCACCAAGTGGCACGTTCGCGTCCAATTGCTTCTGGATGCGCGAAACCAGCTGTGTCGCTTTGAGCGAGTGGCCACCTAGTTCAAAGAAGTCATCAAGGATGCTCACTGGCTGCGAAAGGCCGAGCACCTCCTGCCAAATCGCTGCCAGCTTCACTTCGGTCTCATTCCGCGGCGCCACGTATTCACTTCCTGCCTGCACCAGACCTTGCGGCTCTGGCAGTGCTTTCCGGTCTACCTTCCCATTGGCCGTCAGCGGAATACGCTCCACTTCTACTACATACGACGGTACCATGTACTCCGGCAGGCTACGCTTCAAATGCGAACGCAATTCGGTAGCATTAAATACCCCGTTACTCACCACGTACGCGCATAGGTAAGCTTCATCGCGCTCGTCTTTTCGAGCCACGACCACTGCTTCCTTCACGTCCGTGTGCTGCAGCAGACCGTGCACAATTTCACCTGTCTCAATCCGAAATCCCCGGATTTTCACTTGCTCGTCAATCCTTCCAAGGTACTCCAGATTCCCATCAGGCAGCCATTTTGCAAGGTCTCCCGTACGATACATTCGCTCACCAGGTTCAAACGGGCTGTCCACAAACTTCTCTGCCGTTAGCTCTGGATGGTTCAAATATCCGCGAGCCAACCCGTCACCCGCGATGCACAGCTCTCCTGGCACCCCGATAGGCTGAAGTTGGTTCGATTTATTCACCACATAAATCCATATATTCTGAAACGGTTTTCCGATTCCTGCCTTTTTTGTAAGTCTCGTAACCGACTCTTGCGTCGCATAGATCGTGGCCTCCGTCGGTCCATAGATGTTCTCAACTCGGGCGTGCGGCCACTGCTCGCAAGCTCGCCGAGCCATCTCCGTCGGGAACGCTTCACCCGCAATAAACAGGTACTGCAACGATGGAACGGCTTCACCGCTAGTTTTCGCCTTCGCCATGAACAGCTGTAGCATAGAAGGTACGAAGTTGAGGTGCGTCACCTGTTCATCCACAATGATGCGAAGCAGTTCCTCTGGATCTCTCTCAGCGCCTGGTAC
>NZ_JBXCIY010000071.1:0-1224 GCF_056786395.1 Paenibacillus sp. Y951
GGTTCGAATCAACTTGAACGCATGTTCGGCGTCTTTCTTAGTCTTACAAACAACTACAAAATCATCTGCGTATCTTGTCAGTTCGCCTACTGCTTTACCATGCCTTTCCCATAATACATCGAAATAATTCAGATAGATGTTCGCCAACAACGGACTAATAACCCCACCTTGAGGTGTGCCTAAGTCTGAGCGTCGAATTTGTCCTTCCTCCATCACACCAGCCTGCAACCACTTCCGAATAAGTTTCAGAACTCGTCTGTCATTGATTCGCATTTCTACTAACTTCATCAGTTTTTCTTGATTAATGTTGTCAAAGTAGCCTTGGATGTCGACGTCGATCACCCAATTACCTTTGCGGTTGCATGCCTTTCGGATACGATCTAGCGCCTGCTTAGCACTACGCTTCGGTCGAAATCCAAAGGAGGATTCTTGAAAGTCCATTTCAAATATGGGCTCAATCATAAGTTTTGTTGCCATTTGCACGACTCGATCTCGTATCGTAGGAATACCGAGTGGACGTAGCTTGCCATCCTTCTTCGGAATGTATTGTCGTCTTACGGGATCGGGATGGTATTTCCCTTGTTCCAGTTGCTTTTGACAGTCGTGGAGAAACGCTTCGACTCCGATCGCTTCGATCGTTGCAATAGTTTCGCCGTCGACCCCAGCCGCTCCATTGTTTGCCCGTACTCGGTTCCAAGCTTCCATCAGCGTATCCCGCGCATAGATTTTGTCATACAAAGCGTGGAATTTACGTTTCTTATTCTCCTTGGCTGCATGACCTAGCTTTTCTTGGAGTTGTTGAACTTTTTCCTTTGGTGTTGTTAGCCGTTTGGCATTCACTCACTCGTACCTCCTTAAAAAGCTTGAACAAAGCAGGGCTCCTTTCCTCCCACAGGTTATGTTGTCCTGCGGTTCTTAGGTACTATGAGCCCCTCGGACTCCCTTCCTGCAGGTCACTCACTTCGCCTTTCGGGCTTATAGAGCACCACTTTACAGTTTTTTTTCTGTGCAGGGGAGGGTCTCCCCAGTTCACTGCATTATCTTTCATACCATGCCGCTCCCCATACGCCGGAGGATTCTTCACTGTTGTTCCAAGTTCTATTCAGCTTCCTTGGCCTTCGTCTATATGAGCGAGACTCAGCTTCCTCTTGTCCCTCTTGCGAGGCCTTTTTGACGACGCGGCAGGATTCACTTTATGTTACGGCCTGGCATGTTGCTCGCCCT
>NZ_JBXCIY010000072.1:0-1009 GCF_056786395.1 Paenibacillus sp. Y951
CCCGAAGCCGGTGGGGTAACCCGCAAGGGAGCCAGCCGTCGAAGGTGGGGTAGATGATTGGGGTGAAGTCGTAACAAGGTAGCCGTATCGGAAGGTGCGGCTGGATCACCTCCTTTCTAAGAGAACACGTTCTTCCGATGAGAAGAACATCAGATCCCTTGAGGATCAAGAGAAAGCTTAGGCTTTCGAAGTACATTTCTAATGAAATGTTTTAGGCAGTTGTTCGCACACTCGTTGTCAGTTTTGAAAGATCAAACAAAGCTTTTCGTAAGAAAAGTGTATGGTAAATCTTTCAACTAAATAATGATTTTATTGAATGAAGGTTTGATATTTTCTTTCAGAAAAATCATAAGTTCACCATTTTCCTAACGGAAAAGGTGATAGCACTATCGTTTGGTGGCGATGGCGGAGGGGAACCACACGTTCCCATCTCGAACACGACCGTTAAGCCCTCCAGCGCCGATGGTACTTGGACCGCAGGGTCCTGGGAGAGTAGGACGTCGCCAAGCGGTATTCATATTATACCTGTTGCAAAAGTTGTCGAAGGCTGATACAATCAAAACTCGTCAGTGCAACAAAGACGATTTTTCTCTATGAAATGAGACGTATTTCTTCTGGAATATGGCTACGATCATAAAGAGAATGGATTACTATTTCCCTAACAAGAAATGGTTTGATGTTTTCTTTCGGAAAAATCATCACTATTTTCCTAACGGAAAAAGTGTTTGTTCCTTGAAAACTGGATATGAAAGTAATGAAACATCCAAAGCGAATTGTGAAGCTTGGAGATGAAACTTCTTAGGAAGTGAAGTCGAAAACTTCTCGATGATGAAATAAAGCGCATGATTTCTTTTGAAGATTTTCTAACGAAAACTTCTTTGAAGTGATGTTACTAGGTTAAGCTAGTAAGAGCGCACGGAGGATGCCTAGGCACTAGGAGCCGAAGAAGGACGTGGCGAACAACGATACTGCCTCGGGGAGCTGTAAGCAAGCTTTGATCCGGGGATTT
>NZ_JBXCIY010000073.1:0-887 GCF_056786395.1 Paenibacillus sp. Y951
ATATTCTTGAAAATAACGTTTTTCTAATACTCGTTCCCAGTTAGGTCGATCAGCTATTTTTTGTTTCATATTGCCTCCTTGATTATTACTATCATAATCATGCAATAATTTCCGATAACGTTCAGGTATTCACGAACTTCCGCAGGAAGTTGTCACTGAATCTGCTACTTCTGCCAAAAGCATCAAAGTGACCAAGGCGCAGCCGCGGCGTGAATACTGTGTTAGGTGATGCCTACGTCTCCATTGAATACGCTAATATAATTGTTACAAATAAAAATCTTCAATATTATTCTTTATAAACTGTATTTGTAGTTCACTTAAATCTTCTTTATATTCAAAAAACATTTCGTCTAATTCATTTAATTGTACTTCTTGCTCTTCTGTCAATTGTTCTTCAATTTCTTGTTTATCATCTTTTATACGATCTAATCCATAAATCATTGTAGCCTTCTCTAATATGCTGGCGGTATATTTAGCACCTATCTTCATTAATGCTTCTCTTCCTTCTATGGCATATTTCCCACTACTATTACAATGATATTGATCAAACCCCCCATTATTCACTTCACTTTCAATTTCATAAATTAAGTAAATAACTCTTTCATTTAGTGAAAGTAATTCCAGCTTTTGACCAAACTTACACTTATGTGATAAATGAATTGATATTTCGAGTATATGATCTTTTATTAAATTATTATCAAGTATTTCTTTAACTTTTTTATTCATATCCGCTCTCCTTCTTTAATCTTTGTAGGTTTCACCTAACGTTCAGGTATTCACGAACTTCCGCAGGAAGTTGTCACTGAATCTCCTACTTCTGCCAAAAGCATCAAAGTGACCAAGGCGTAGCCGCCGCGTGAATACTGTGTTATGTGATGTCACAGTCC
>NZ_JBXCIY010000074.1:0-887 GCF_056786395.1 Paenibacillus sp. Y951
AAGCTGTTAGTAACAAAGCTATCACGTATACAGAGGAGTTTAAACGGCTATTTATTGCAGAAAATGAGAAAGGAAAGCTACCAAGAACTATTTTTGAGGGAGCAGGTTTAGATACTGAACTCATCGGCTTAAAACGTATCCAGTCTGCAGGTAAGCGCTGGCGTGCAGCTTATCGTGAACATGGAGACGAAGGTCTACAAGATACAAGAAAAACAAACTCAGGTCGCCCCTTAGAACGAGAATTAAGCTTAGAAGAAAAGTTTTCACGACTAGAAGCACAAAATCGATTATTACAAGCGGAGAATGAACTTTTAAAAAAGCTCGATCTACTCGAAAGGAAGATGTTGAAGAGGAAATCAAACGTGTAGCAGAACAAAAATTTGAATTGGTTCATCGAACGATTGAAAAGTATCAGTTAAAGCGGATGGTACGCTATTTGTGTGAGATGATTGGTGTGTCTCGTTCTGGTTACTATAATTATTTCCATGAGAAATCCGTACAAAAGCGTATAGCACACGATGCAGCAGATGAAGAAGTAAGGGACATTATTCTAAAAGCCTATCGTTTCCGTCGAAGAAAAAAAGGTGCGCGTCAAATTAAAATGACGTTAGAAAATCAGTATCACATCACGTATAACTTAAAACGAATTCGTCGCATCATGAAGAAGTTTAACATCTTCTGCCCGATCCGAAAAGCCAATCCTTATCGTCGGATGGCAAAAGCGACACACGAACATCGTACTTGTACAAACCTCCTGCAGCGCCATTTTAAGCAAGGTGTCGCAGGCAAGGTATTATTAACAGACATCACTTACTTAACCTACGCTTACGGTAAACGTGCTTATTTGTCGACGATTAAAGATGCTGAAACGAATGAGATTTTAGCTT
>NZ_JBXCIY010000075.1:0-853 GCF_056786395.1 Paenibacillus sp. Y951
TGTAAATGTCAATCAAATAGTTGACCACCTTGCTAACCTAAAAGTTGACCACCCTGGCAGAAATAATAGGCACCCATGGGTGCCAGTTTCATTAGAATAAATCTCTCTGAGTAAGCTGTTGATATCGCTCAAGATTTCCTTGTTCGAGAGCATCTCTTTCTTCCATAAGCCATTGTATCTCTTTACGTAGGCGTTCTATCGCTCCTTCCATCTCAGAAATACCTTCATGCCAGTGTTGGATCTCATCCTTTTGACTACTCATCATAGGCCTCCTTTCCGCGCTGTTCTTTCGTTTGCCGAAACCGGTAGGATTCGCCGTCAAATAGAAGAATGTGCGAATGATGGGTTAGACGATCGAGTAGTGCCGTCGTTAAAGCAGGATCACCAAATACATCTACCCATCGAGAAAACTCGAGATTAGAGGTAATGATGAGGCTTCCCTGTTCATAGCGCTGCGAGATAAATTGAAACAGCAACTTTCCACCTTCGCCAAGCGGAACATAGCCGAGCTCGTCTAAGATGACAAGATCATACTTATTCCAACTTTTAAGAAACCGAGGCAAGCGATACTCCGACTCTGCCAACTGTAATTCTTGTACAAGCTGCATCACAGAGACAAACCGAACGCGATGGCCTTCCAGCATCGCACCCATTCCAACGGCGGTTGCAATATGGCTTTTCCCTGTACCTGGTCTACCAATGCAAATGACATTCTCTCGTCTCGTAATAAAAGCACCTTGAGCGAGCTGTTCGATCTTTAGCTTTGGTAGCTTCGGAATGTGGGCGAATTGGAATTCCTGTAGTGTTTTCGGCTTGGGAAACTTTGCTTGCCGTAAAAGATACTGCTGCTTTT
>NZ_JBXCIY010000076.1:0-847 GCF_056786395.1 Paenibacillus sp. Y951
ATAACGTTATTGTATTCACGACGTCCCACCACCTTAAGCCCGAAGGGCGGCCGCGACGCGGTTAGGTGGAGGGATGTGTCCAGCTGAATATGCTTCCCTGCTACTGCCAATTGCCTCTTCGATTCTTCATCTAACTTCTGCCGGACCGAGGGACGAATGTCCCGATGCGTGAATATCGTGTTAGCTGAAGTTGATGACATCTTTGAATGCCTCAAAGAGACCTTTCATTAAAATCATTCTTTAGAATTGAGAACATCAAGGTATCAGTAATTATCTCACCGAATATGTAATCCCTAAGTAAACCTTCTTTTACAAAACCCAACTTTGATAAAAGTTTTACAGATGCAATATTTTCAGGTATAACTTTAGCCTGTATACGATTCATATCAAGTACATTAAATGCATATGGAATAATGGTTTCAAGCACTTCAGTCATTATTCCTTTCTGCCAATAATCTCTCGACAGATTGTATCCTACATTCACCATGGATGCTCTAATAAAGTCATTCAATATGCATGTTCCTATAATCCTATTATCATCTCTACTAGCAATTCCCCAAGTTATCATTTCTTTTCTAGTAAATGCGTTTTGAAACCTCATAAATGTCTTCGAAGCTGTCTCAATATTTTTGGGTCCTTTATATCCCCAATATCTAGTTACTTCATTATCAGAGAAGTAATTGTAATATTCCTTGGCATCATCAGAATGTAATTCTCTCAAAATAAACCTTTCAGTTTCAAGAATAGGAAAAGTAAAAAATGCATCTTTAAATGACATATTGATTCCCTCCGATTTTTAATTTTATATATCATCAATTTCAGCTAACGTTCTTGTATTCACGAACTT
>NZ_JBXCIY010000077.1:0-843 GCF_056786395.1 Paenibacillus sp. Y951
GCACTTGTTCCCTAGTATCCAAAGTGAAGTAGCCGAGCGATTGGACGACATGTTGAGCTAAAAGTTTGGGGTGGATTCGTTCGTTGGATTCACCCCTTCTCTATGTGTACCACTACCCAATAATGTCCACCCAAGATCAAGAGCTGTAGAGTAGCCAGTGCTATGCCATTGCTTGCTTTTGGTTAAAAGTTGTGGCTAGCCTTGCCCACGGGAAACCTTAAACTTGGGTTCCTCTTTTCTTGCGGACACACCCAAGCCATACCTTGGACACACGTTTCAGCATAGGTGTGGCTACCCGTGCGACTCCCTAACAAGGTGGTTACTTAAAGCTTAGGACATACTAGACATACCTAAAAAATAAAAATAAATTAAAAGTAATTCTAAGTGTATTGGTTATATTGTTTTACTTTTAAGCTATTTTACTATTCAAAGAACTATGTCTAGTATGTCCGTAGTAGCTATGATCAACGGCGACTAGGTGCTGGTAGCAATGCCATACCTCATGTCGTGTGGGTGACTCAACTATGCCCCAACGATTTGTTGGTATGTCTTACGGCTAACTGACTAGCGGATGTACTAGGGGGTAGATTCAAGTCTTGGCAAGCAACAGGACAAGCCATTAGCACGGAAAACTTTTGATTGGATTTTACCGAAATCTTCACCTACTGGAACTGGTTACAAGAAGCTTTTTGTTTGCAAGTTGTTGACAAAATTTTACACAAAGAGGCTAGCAACTATGCCTTAACGTCACAATTGCTAGCCTAAACGTCGTGTCACGACGGGATTTTGTGGATTTTAATTAGTGCCCGTTTCAACAGAATTTCCCAAATTGCTACTCCAGTC
>NZ_JBXCIY010000079.1:0-806 GCF_056786395.1 Paenibacillus sp. Y951
AGCAAGGCCGATCTTCTGCTCGTATACGGTGACGCAGAAGTACCGCAAGATTACGAAGGAACCGTGCTGAACCTGGCGGACGCGTCGCTGTATGCGGGCGAGACGTCGAACTTGCCAGCAGCAAGTGGTCCAATGGATCTGGCGTACGTGATCTATACGTCGGGATCGACGGGACAGCCGAAAGGGGTCATGGTTGAGCACGTTTCACTGTTGAATTTGTCGACATGGCACTGTCGTTACTTTGAAGTGAGGGATACGGATCGCGCGACGCAGTATGCGGGATTCGGCTTTGACGCTGCCGTGTGGGAAATATTCCCATACCTTGTAAGCGGGGCGGCGATCTATTTGATGAGTTTGCATATTCGTACGGATATCGAGGCGTTAAGTCGGTTTTACCAGGACAATGGAATCACGGTCTCGTTTCTGCCGACGCCGATATACGAACAGTTTGCGGACCAGTCCGGTCATTCTCTTCGCGCGCTACTTACCGGCGGTGACACATTAGGGAAGACGAAGAGGTCTGGGTATCGGTTATCCAACAACTATGGGCCGACGGAGAATACAGTGGTAGCGACCAGCGGTTGGGTAGAAAACGAAGAAGGGGTTCCTACAATCGGCAAACCGATACAGAATATACGAATTTATGTGGTGAATAAATTGAACCACCTTCAGCCGATTGGAGTACCGGGGGAGCTGTGCATCGCAGGAGACGGCTTGGCTCGCGGATACTTGAATCGTTCGGAGCTAACGGCGGAGAAGTTTGTGGACAACCCGTTTGAACCTGGCGAGCGGATGTACCGGACCGG
>NZ_JBXCIY010000080.1:0-737 GCF_056786395.1 Paenibacillus sp. Y951
ATATGAGTAAAATATTTTGCTACCTAAAGATTGCAATACTCTTCCAATACTTTTATCTTGTATAACAGTTTTTGTTTCTTCGTAATTCTTATAGTCGTCGATCATGTATGTTTTTTTATCCAAATGGTCACTAACAATTAATCTTCCGTCCTCCAACGCCCATAGACTAGGTGTAGTCGATTTAGTAGGAAGATAGTGTCTAATACCTGTTGATCTTTCAAGAATTGCAGGTTTACTATGCCATGATGATGTGTTATATTTTGTTGTTTCTATAAATGCAATATCCCCACTTCCCTTAAAATAGGAATATTCGGTTTTGTTCATTGAAAAAATCCTTAGATAATTTTCACCATTTGGAGATTTTATTGACATGGTAGAATCATATTGACCGTAGCTATTATGGCTGTAGTACCAATTATCCTTACCAAAGAAAGAAGCACTATTTTTTACATCTCCAATGCCACCCTCAAGATTTATATTTACAAAAGAATCTGCTGTCCCTGTTTTTAATAAATCTAATAATATTTCTACTGAAAATATTTTGGTTAGAACATTACCGGAAAATACACTATATTCCATTTGAAGCATATTATTGGAATTTAATGCAAATCCGGTTCCGCCAAAACTACCAGTATCAAACCTTCCGCTTGTTATCATTGGATAAACTTTTTTTCCAAATTGACCGTTATTATTTGTTAAATCAACAATCCATACAACACCCTCTAAACCTTGTTTAT
>NZ_JBXCIY010000081.1:0-730 GCF_056786395.1 Paenibacillus sp. Y951
AAAACACAGAAAACCACCTATCCTCCTCGCAGGCTAGGTGGTTTTCGCTATGTCCTTGTTAATCATTGCCAAAACATAATCTACCATGTTTTAATAGATTTAGGAAAACGACATAAGAAAGGTAGATGATCATGAACAAACTATTCAAAATGCTATTAACATTATCTATTATATCTTCACTTATAGGAGGTACCCTTGCCTATGCCAGCACCAGTTCGTTCAGTGATGTACCTAGCACACATTGGGCTTACAATCCAATCATGCAAGGCGTTAAAGATGGCGTAATTACAGGTTACTCTAATGGTACATTTAAGCCAAATAACCTCGTTACAGAGGCAGAATTTTACGCTTTGCTAGTGCGTTCATCCACTACTACAGTATCAACTACTGGTGCAGCAAAATGGTCTGACCCATACTACACAGTTGTAAAAGAGCTTAATTATCCAACAGCAACAAATCGTGATGGCAAAATCAACCGTACTCGTGTGGCTGAAATTATTGTGGGTATCCAAGGTTACAATTACTCTGGTAATGATGCAATTCAGTTCATGTTAGCTACAGGTCTTACAAGTGGCGTTAGTTCAGCTACAATTAAAGGCTATGAAGGTAAAACAAACTTAACAAGAGCACAAGCAGTATCATTCATTGCCAGTGTTAAAAAAGTGCTAGGCAAAATCGAGCTTAAAGAAAGACCAAAAACACCTAGTGATCTTAAACATATCCCACAAGT
>NZ_JBXCIY010000082.1:0-711 GCF_056786395.1 Paenibacillus sp. Y951
GCGCCCTATTCAGACTCGCTTTCGCTGCGGCTCCGTCTTTCCAACTTAACCTTGCACGTAATCGTAACTCGCCGGTTCATTCTACAAAAGGCACGCCATCACCCAGTAATAGGGCTCTGACTTTTTGTAAGCGCACGGTTTCAGGTTCTTTTTCACTCCGCTTCCGCGGTGCTTTTCACCTTTCCCTCACGGTACTGCTTCACTATCGGTCACTAGGGAGTATTTAGCCTTGGCAGATGGTCCTGCCGGATTCCGACGGGGTTTCACGTGTCCCGCCGTACTCAGGATACAGTTCGGAGAGTGTCGACTTTTGGCTACAGGGCTTTTACCTCTTCTAGCGGGCCTTTCCAGACCTCTTCGCCTAACCTACACCTTTGTAACTCCGTATGAACTGTCCTACAACCCCAAAGAGCAAGCTCTTTGGTTTGGGCTAATCCGCGTTCGCTCGCCGCTACTGACGGAATCACTTTTGTTTTCTCTTCCTCAGGGTACTTAGATGTTTCAGTTCCCCTGGTATGCCTCTATCTGACCTATGTATTCAGTCAGAAGTAACAACCCATTACGGCTGCTGGGTTTCCCCATTCGGAAATCCCCGGATCAAAGCTTGCTTACAGCTCCCCGAGGCAGTATCGTTGTTCGCCACGTCCTTCTTCGGCTCCTAGTGCCTAGGCATCCTCCGTGCGCTCTTACTAGCTTAACCTAGTAACATCA
>NZ_JBXCIY010000083.1:0-706 GCF_056786395.1 Paenibacillus sp. Y951
CGAGCCAAACATAATAGAAGATAAATGGCGGAGCTGACGAGATTCGAACTCGCGATCTCCTGCGTGACAGGCAGGCATGTTGGGCCACTACACCACAGCTCCGTATTATTAAAACTCTTCTATTATTAAATTTGGTTGCGGGGACAGGACTTGAACCTGTGACCTTCGGGTTATGAGCCCGACGAGCTGCCAACTGCTCCACCCCGCGATATTATTATTATGGTGGAGGATGACGGGTTCGAACCGCCGACCCTCTGCTTGTAAGGCAGATGCTCTCCCAGCTGAGCTAATCCTCCATAAATGGTGACCCGTAGGGGACTCGAACCCCTGTTACCTCCGTGAAAGGGAGGTGTCTTAACCACTTGACCAACGGGCCTTGCGCTATATTTTTTTACTGGCGGAGAGCTAGGGATTCGAACCCTAGATACCGGATAAGGGTATACACGATTTCCAATCGTGCTCCTTCGACCACTCGGACAGCTCTCCATAATGGCTCCCCGAACAGGACTCGAACCTGTGACAACTCGATTAACAGTCGAGTGCTCTACCAACTGAGCTATCAGGGAACATTCGGGTTTGCACCCTCAAAACTGGATGTGAAAGGTAAAACTCCAAAGTGAATCATTTGAATCTATGCTTCCGATGTATTTTTCTATCTTCGCTTGCGCTCCGTCTAGAAAAATTGTAGGATAAGCCCTCGACCGAT
>NZ_JBXCIY010000084.1:0-696 GCF_056786395.1 Paenibacillus sp. Y951
GGGTAACCCGCAAGGGAGCCAGCCGTCGAAGGTGGGGTAGATGATTGGGGTGAAGTCGTAACAAGGTAGCCGTATCGGAAGGTGCGGCTGGATCACCTCCTTTCTAAGAGAACACGTTCTTCCGAGAGAAGAACATAAGACACATTGTGTCAGACGTGTAAACCATTTGTTCAGCTTTGATGGAATTTGCCTGGGGCCATAGCTCAGCTGGGAGAGCGCCTGCCTTGCAAGCAGGAGGTCAGCGGTTCGATCCCGCTTGGCTCCACCAACTACCTTCATTTGAAGGGAGTTGCGAATTCATCTATTTGTGTTCCTGAAAATGATAATTCATTGGTAAGTTACACAATATATTATCTGATTAAAAATCGTCTACCGTTTCCCAAAAGGATATGGTTTGATGTTTTCTTATCAGAAAAATTTTCACTATTTTCCTAACGGAAAAAGTGTTTGTTCCTTGAAAACTGGATATGAAAGTAATGAAACATCCAAAGCGAATTGTGAAGCTTGGAGATGAATCTTCTTAGGAAGTGGAGTCGAAAACTTTTCGATGATGAAATAAAGCGCATGATTTTTTTGAAGATTTTCTAACGAAAACTTCTTTGAAGTGATGTTACTAGGTTAAGCTAGTAAGAGCGCACGGAGGATGCCTAGGCACTAGGAGCCGAAGAAGGACGTGGCGAACAACGATACTGCCTC
>NZ_JBXCIY010000085.1:0-674 GCF_056786395.1 Paenibacillus sp. Y951
ATAACGTTCTTGTATTCACGAACTTGCGTAGCAAGTTGTCACTGAATCTGCTACTTCTGCCTAAAGCATCAAAGTGACCAAGGCGCAGCCGCTGCTTGAATACTTTGTTATAGGATGGAGCCGACTTCTTTGAGTTACCTTTCAATATACTTTGATGATTTCTTTAATTGTTTCTTTTGTCTCGCTATCCCATATAAAACTTAATTCAAACGTTCCATTTCTAAAAAATAATGGAAATCTTCTTTTAAACCAATCTTGCACTGGTATTCCATCAATATTTTCAATATTTATCCATTCCAATTGTCCTTCAGGTGGATGGTCTAATAAATCACCTTCAAACTCTGTTGCCAAATAATTAAATACCATATATCTTAATCCGGAATTGGGTTCACAAAACTCATCTAACCCTTTATATTCTATCTTTTTTATAACTAATCCCGTTTCTTCCTTTACTTCTCTAATTGCTCCTTCAACTATACTCTCAGGAAAATCGACCTTCCCCCCTGGTGCGATATATCCAGGAAATCCTAAATGATCCGGTCGATTTATTAATAAGACTTTTTCATCTTTCTTTACCATTACCATGGTATATAATTTATGTTCAATTTTTTCATTCAATTATTATCACAACTTTCAATTAAATTAGGTACGATTTCGCGGCTCTTTCCTATAAC
>NZ_JBXCIY010000086.1:0-673 GCF_056786395.1 Paenibacillus sp. Y951
GGGGTGTCCTGGCGCATCTTATTGGAGGATTTCGCGGTGGGATACGAGCAGCTGTTACGGGGAGAAACTGTTACGTTACCTGGCAAAACGCATTCGTACCGAACGTGGTCGGAGCGAATGGGGAGTTATGCGGAGAGCCGGAAGTTGCTCAGAGAAGCGGATTATTGGCGGCAGGAGCAGAGTGTCAATATGCAACCGCTCCCTAAAGACGGGGAAGGCTGCGGAGCGCGTACGATCGGGAGCAGTGCAGTTGCGGCGGTTAGCTTAAGCGAGCTGGAAACGAAAAACCTGCTGACGGGCACGCACCATGCGTACAAGACGGAAGTGAACGACGTGTTGCTCGCGGCGCTGGGTTTGACGATACAGGAATGGACGGGTCATGAGACGCTGGCTATACATCTGGAAGGTCACGGCCGGGAAGAGGTATTGGATGACGTGAATGTGACGAGAACGATAGGTTGGTTTACGAGCATCTATCCAGTCGTCTTCGAATTGAAGAACACGGAAGGAATATCCTACTGGGTCAAATCGTTCAAGGAGAAGCTGAGACGGATTCCGAACAAAGGCGTGGGATATGGCGTGCTGAAGTATTTGACGCCAGCGGAGAAAAGCGGCATTGGCAGTGGAATGAAGCCAGAAATCAGCTTTAACTACTTGGGACAGTGGGACCGAG
>NZ_JBXCIY010000087.1:0-663 GCF_056786395.1 Paenibacillus sp. Y951
CGGAAACGAAAAACCTGTTGACGGGAACGCACCATGCGTACAAGACGGAAGTGAACGACGTGTTGCTCGCGGCGCTGGGTTTGACGATACAGGAATGGACGGGTCATGAGACGCTGGCTATACATCTGGAAGGCCACGGCCGGGAAGAAGTATTGGATGACGTGGACGTGACGAGAACAGTAGGTTGGTTTACGAGCATCTATCCGGTCGTCTTCGAATTGAAGAGGGCGGAAGCAATATCCTACTGGGTCAAATCGTTCAAGGAGAAGCTGAGACGGATTCCGAACAAAGGCGTGGGATATGGCGTGCTGAAGTATTTGACGCCAGCGGAAAAAAGCGGCATAGGCAGTGGAATGGTGCCGGAAATCAGCTTCAACTACTTGGGGCAGTGGGATCGGAAAATGAATACCGGGGCCATGTCGATGTCCGGGCTATCTACCGGATTGTCGATGAGCCCGCAATCGGAGCGGATCTATGCGCTGGACATTACAGGGAGCGTAATGGACGGAAAACTGAAGCTGAGCATGATGTACGACAAGGAGGAGTACCACGAAAGCACGATACAAGCATTGCTGGCCAGCTACAAGAAGCAGTTACTTTCGATCGTCGAACATTGCATGCAGCAAACCGAGACGGAACTTACTCCGAGCGATGTGGGGAGCG
>NZ_JBXCIY010000088.1:0-660 GCF_056786395.1 Paenibacillus sp. Y951
TGTTTGTACCTTTGATATATTGAGGTGAAACGATAATATTTGATTTTTGTAATTGTGTTGTTAGATCTTTAATTGCTGTTGTTACGCTTGCTTCTGCTACACCTGGATTCGCCATTAAAATATGAAGATCTACTTCTTTTTTATTCGTAATAGCACTTGATACTTGCTGCATAGCACTCGACATATTGGCGTTATCAATATATCTACCATTTTCATTTATCGTATTGAGTAATTTATTAATTTGTGGTTGTGCTGTACTATTTCCTAATCCATAGTACGTAATATTGTTCTTCATAAGTGTAGATGCTGTTTCCGCTAATGTAGATGGTTTTGCTAATTGGGAAACCGTTGCATCATCAATACGCACGTAATATTTTTCAGCATCTGCTCGGTAGAAACCTTCATTAACAATATCTAGAATCGTCCGTTTTTCGGCGATATACCATTCGGGATACTTAACAAATACTTGAGGCACATAATCAAGTATTTTTGTCTCATCTAATGTATCTACGTCCATTACCATTAGCTTTCCATTATATGAGTAAAATATTTTGCTACCTAAAGATTGCAATACTCTTCCAATACTTTTATCTTGTATAACAGTTTTTGTTTCTTCGTAATTCTTATAGTCGTCGATCATGTATGTTTTTTTATCCAAAT
>NZ_JBXCIY010000089.1:0-654 GCF_056786395.1 Paenibacillus sp. Y951
AAATCTAATACGTGGGAATAAAGGAGAATAACCGATATGAAGAAAGTAGCCAGTAAATCCATTCTAATGATGCTCGTACTGCTATTAGCATTTTCTTCATTATCCACACCTACCTTTGCGGTTGAAAAGAAGGATGAGAGGGGGGAGATTCTTAATCTCCCCCCTTTTGTGGATTTTGAAGTCAAAGAAAAACGTGAAGTAGATATAATTGTTGATGTTGGGAATACAACAAAGACGGAAGATCAAGTCAATAGTTGGGTAAATGAATCACTACGCCCTGCATTGCAAGCAGAGGGTTTGGATTATAAGATCCATGTCGAAAAGTCTAATGAAGGCACTTCACGACAATACTATTTTGGTAGAGCACCTAATAGTACATTCGATAACTCTGCAATGTACTATTATGATACAGTAACCAAAGAAAACGTGCTTTTTTCAAATAAAATTACAGGGAACAGTAATATGCACGGTTTAGGGCGAGAGTTACACTCACTACCTATTATAGATCCTACTGAAAGTTTCATGTTGTATAAACAAGGTTTAGAGGGTGTTGTATGGATTGTTGATTTAACAAATAATAACGGTCAATTTGGAAAAAAAGTTTATCCAATGATAACAAGCGGAAGGTTTGATACTGGTAGTTTTGGCGGAACC
>NZ_JBXCIY010000090.1:0-651 GCF_056786395.1 Paenibacillus sp. Y951
CTACCTTTCTTATGTCGTTTTCCTAAATCTATTAAAACATGGTAGATTATGTTTTGGCAATGATTAACAAGGACATAGCGAAAACCACCTAGCCTGCGAGGAGGATAGGTGGTTTTCTGTGTTTTGTGAGGGAGACTGCTATAATTGGGTAACGCAACAACGTTCCTACAGTCTCCGTTGGGCAAACCAATAGGTAAAACTCAAGTGTGAACCATGTCCTTTTATTTTATGGGCAGATTTTACCGTACAATATTAGTAGCCGTCAAGATGGGTATCGTCAGCCACTTTACCAAGCGAATAAGTATTGGAACCACAGCCAGCTCTAGTTTACCCCCAATTGTTAAACCAAACATTTTTGTAAGGCTTGGCATCGTAAGTGAAACCCTCGCTCCTTAGGAAGGGTGGAGTCGGTACTATGTGCTGGCATTGGTTTTCGAGGCATCTTAGTGGGGTGGCTTAGCATGGTACTTTTTGAGCTTCTAACATGCCAAGAAGATATATTCGCATAGGGATAAGTAGCTGGAGTGACTGGAGTAGCAATTTGGGAAATTCTGTTGAAACGGGCACTAATTAAAATCCACAAAATCCCGTCGTGACACGACGTTTAGGCTAGCAATTGTGACGTTAAGGCATAGTTGCTAGCCTCTTTGT
>NZ_JBXCIY010000091.1:0-649 GCF_056786395.1 Paenibacillus sp. Y951
TAGTGAAGGAAGCGGACTATGTGCGCATCACGGAACATGATGTCTTTTTACAGGCTTCGACGGTTTCCTTCGATGCGGCGACATTTGAAATTTGGGGAAGTTTGCTGAACGGCGCGAAGTTGGTACTAATGCCGCCAGGCATACCGACGCTGGAAGAACTGGCGGAACGGATCAAAACGTATGGCGTGACGATTCTATGGTTAACGTCAGGTCTGTTTAACGTCATGGTGGAGCATCGCCTGCAAGGATTAAAAGGAGTACGCCAGTTGCTCGTAGGCGGCGATATCGTCTCCGCGCAACATGCGAAAAAGGCGATGGAAATCGAAGGGCTGCAGCTGATCAACGGTTACGGTCCGACGGAAAGTACAACCTTCGCGTGCTGTTATCGGATAGGGGAAGAGGCGGTTAACGGGGGAACGCTACCAATTGGGCATCCGATAGCCAATACCCGGGCATACGTTATCGACCGTTCAAACAAGCTAGCGCCAATCGGGGTGCCAGGAGAGCTATGCATCGCGGGTGACGGGTTGGCTCGCGGATACTTGAATCGTCCAGAGCTAACGGCGGAGAAGTTTGTGGACAACCCGTTTGAACCAGGCGAGCGAATGTATCGTACGGGAGACCTTGCAAGATGGCTGCCGGATGGGAA
>NZ_JBXCIY010000092.1:0-642 GCF_056786395.1 Paenibacillus sp. Y951
ACTATCGTTTGGTGGCGATGGCGGAGGGGAACCACACGTTCCCATCTCGAACACGACCGTTAAGCCCTCCAGCGCCGATGGTACTTGGACCGCAGGGTCCTGGGAGAGTAGGACGTCGCCAAGCGATGTGTATAACATCATATTTACGGGCCTTTAGCTCAGCTGGTTAGAGCGCACCCCTGATAAGGGTGAGGTCGGTGGTTCGAGTCCACTAAGGCCCACCATATCGACTTTGAGTCGGTTACCCATTATATTATGGGGCCATAGCTCAGCTGGGAGAGCGCCTGCCTTGCAAGCAGGAGGTCAGCGGTTCGATCCCGCTTGGCTCCACCAACAATTCTCTTAGGAGATTGTTTGTTCCTTGAAAACTGGATATGAAAGTAATGAAACATCCAAAGCGAATTGTGAAGCTTGGAGATGAACCTTCTTAGGAAGTGAAATCGAAAACTTCTCGATGATGAAATAAAGCGCATTTTCTCTAAGGTATGATATTTTCTTTGCGAAAAATCATAAGAGATGATGTTACTAGGTTAAGCTAGTAAGAGCGCACGGAGGATGCCTAGGCACTAGGAGCCGAAGAAGGACGTGGCGAACAACGATACTGCCTCGGGGAGCTGTAAGCAAGCTTTGATCCGGGGATTT
>NZ_JBXCIY010000093.1:0-602 GCF_056786395.1 Paenibacillus sp. Y951
ATTGCTTCCAACAATGGCAATGGGTATTTCTTTGCAGGAACGAATATTTCATCTATGACAGGCGAGCTGAAGAAGTACGTTGAAGCTACAGCCGTTAAAAATCCTAAACGTGTCTCAGATACATTGGTCTTGAACTATGACAGTACAACAGGCGACTACAGCTCAGATGTATTGATTAATACGTACTATGAAGATTTCGAGAAGGATCGCAAGATTAATGAACGTTTCCTCACGACCCATGATCCTAGTGTCTATGAAAACAACACAGGCGTAATGGAAGGGATCGGACAGTACCAGGAATCACCGACCACCAAATTTACAAAGGTCGGATTGTATGAAATGGTAGTCCAAGTGCAGGATGATCCAACTGCTAATACTAAGTTCAGCAATTATAATTTATGGAGTCTAGATTCATTGTCTCGCTTAGTATTATATGTACATCGTGCGCCAGTAGCCGAGTTTTCCGCTATTGTTAATTCGAGCAGGAGATTAACGATTCAAGATTACAGCTATGACCTAGACCGCTATTCACAACGTAACAAAGGGGTTACCACATGGGTTTGGAAGTGGAAGAAGGTCGATGATACAGATTGGACCGTTGG
>NZ_JBXCIY010000094.1:0-590 GCF_056786395.1 Paenibacillus sp. Y951
TTGATGGACGGCTGGTGCATGGGCATCGTCTTAAAAGAGTTCTTTTATATGTATGCGCAGCATTGTAGTGGTAAAACGGTGGATTTGCCTACTGTGAAGCCCTATATTCACTTTATCAATTGGCTGGAAGAGCAGGATCGCGCAGAAGCGCTGGACTACTGGAGAGATTACTTATCTGGATACGAGCAGTGTACAACGATCCCTACAAGTGGAAATCGCAAGAATCCGTACGTGCTGGAAGAATTTCATCATACGTTCTCGGAGACATTGACCGAGCGGCTGTCACAATCGAGCAAACGGCATCAGGTTACGATGAACAGTATGCTGCAAGTGGCATGGGGCATGTTGCTGCGTAGCTACAATAATACAGATGACGCGGTGTTCGGAGCCGTCGTGTCGGGGCGTCCAGCGGAAATCGAGGGCATAGAGAACATGGTGGGACTGTTTATTAACACGCTGCCCGTTCGACTTGGTCCGAACGAAAATGCGGAAACGTTCATCGAGACGGTTAAACGCTTGCAGCAGCGAGCGCTTGATTCGGAGAAATACGATTACGTTTCTTTAGCGGAGGTTCAAGCGCAATCGGATCT
>NZ_JBXCIY010000095.1:0-563 GCF_056786395.1 Paenibacillus sp. Y951
TAATAGAAGAGTTTTAATAATACGGAGCTGTGGTGTAGTGGCCCAACATGCCTGCCTGTCACGCAGGAGATCGCGAGTTCGAATCTCGTCAGCTCCGCCATTTATCTTCTATTATGTTTGGCTCGGTAGCTCAGTCGGTAGAGCAAAGGACTGAAAATCCTTGTGTCGGCGGTTCGATTCCGTTCCGAGCCACCATTTTAAGTAATATGCCGTTGTAGCTCAACTGGTAGAGCAACTGACTTGTAATCAGTAGGTTGGGGGTTCAAGTCCTCTCGACGGCACCATGTATTTGGAGGATTAGTGAAGTGGCTAAACACGGCAGACTGTAAATCTGCTCTCTTCGAGTTCGGTGGTTCGAATCCATCATCCTCCACCATATAGGGGCATAGTTTAAAGGTAGAACAAAGGTCTCCAAAACCTTTGGTGTGGGTTCAATTCCTGCTGCCCCTGCCAGATGAACTTTGTTGAATAACATATGGCGGTCGTGGCGAAGGGGTTAACGCACCGGTTTGTGGATCCGGCATTCGTGGGTTCAAGTCCCATCGGTCGCCCCATTTATTCAA
>NZ_JBXCIY010000096.1:0-548 GCF_056786395.1 Paenibacillus sp. Y951
GCTCGCAAGAGCGGCGCCTCGCCCAGATCAAACGGACGCACGAACGCCTTCACCCGCGCTTCCACTTCTTCCTCTAGGCTCGCGATCTCCGCCTTCGTATCGTTGAACGTCTCCATTACTTCAAACGGCACTTCTACCTGATTTGCAATGCGTTGCACCAGCTGATCTTCCTGCATTGCAAACGACGTGCGGAATGATTCGTGACGTTCCGCCAGCACGTTCAAGCTCTCCTGCACGCGATCTGCATCTAGCTCTCCTGCAATCTCCAGCGCCCACGGGATGTTGTAGCCGATCCCCTCTAGCTCCAGCTGACTTACCACGTACAGCCGCTGCTGTGCTGGCGAGGCTGGATACCACTCGCGCGCCTCCGCCTTGCTGATCGCCTCGTAGCGTTCCTTGGTAGCCACCGCTTCCAAATACCTGGCAAGCTCCTCCACCGTCGGGCTCGCGAATACTTCGCCAAGTGGCACGTTCGCGTCCAATTGCTTCTGGATGCGCGAAACCAGCTGTGTCGCTTTGAGGGAATGGCCACCTAGTTCAAAGAAGTC
>NZ_JBXCIY010000097.1:0-546 GCF_056786395.1 Paenibacillus sp. Y951
AATGATTCGTAACTTCTTGTACAACGTATGTCAAGTTGAAGGTAACTGGACGATGGAATCATTCATCGAAAATACGATTGCCGATATTCGTAAGCAAGTAGGTAATAATAAAGTTCTTTGTGCACTATCTGGCGGTGTAGATTCTTCTGTTGTCGCTATTTTGTTGCATAAAGCAATCGGTGATCAATTGACTTGTATGTTTATCGATCATGGTCTACTGCGTAAAGATGAAGCTGAAAGCGTAATGGAAACATTCGTTGGCAAATTCGATATGAAAGTTATCAAAATCGATGCTCAAGAACGCTTCTTAGGTAAGTTAAAGGGCGTAGATGATCCTGAACAAAAACGTAAAATCATCGGTAATGAATTTATCTATGTGTTCCAAGAAGAGTCCGATAAATTCGATGATTTCAAATACCTTGCACAAGGTACGCTTTACACAGATATCGTAGAAAGTGGTACTGCAACTGCACAAACAATCAAATCTCACCATAACGTTGGTGGTCTTCCTGATGATATTAAATTTGAGCTAGTTGAACCATTAAG
>NZ_JBXCIY010000098.1:0-536 GCF_056786395.1 Paenibacillus sp. Y951
CAATGCTCGACGATCGAAAGCAATTGCTTCTTGTAGTTGGTCATCAACGCCTGCATCGTGCTTTCGCGGTACTCCTGCTTGTCGTACGTCACGACCAGCGTCAGTTTTCCGTCCATTACGCTCCCGGCAATGTCTAAAGAATGGATCCGTTCCGATTGTCGGCTCATCGACAATCCAATAGATAGCCCCGACATCGACATGGCCCCAGCATTCATTTCTCGGTCCCACTGTCCCAAGTAGTTAAAGCTGATTTCCGGCTTCATTCCACTGCCTATGCCGCTTTTCTCCGCTGGCGTCAAATACTTCAGCACGCCATATCCCACGCCTTTGTTCGGAATCCGTCTCAGCTTCTCCTTGAACGATTTGACCCAGTAGGATATTCCTTCCGCCCTCTTCAGTTCAAAGACGACCGGATAGATGCTCGTAAACCAACCTATCGTTCTCGTCACATTCACGTCATCCAATACCTCTTCCCGGCCGTGACCTTCCAGATGTATAGCCAGCGTCTCATGACCCGTCCATTCCTGTATCGTCAA
>NZ_JBXCIY010000100.1:0-514 GCF_056786395.1 Paenibacillus sp. Y951
TCGCTACCGACTTTGGATGTAAAGTGAAGCCCTGTGTAGCCGGTCGCCCACGGACAAAAGGAAAGGTAGAAGCACAGATGAAACTACTCGATGAGATCCATGCGTACCAAGGAAAATTAAGCTTGCCAGAACTTCATGACTTCATTCAAAAGCTATGTAACCGTGTGAATCAATCGTTCCATCAAGGGAGTGGAAAAGTACCTGTTCTTTCCTTAGAAAAGGAAAAGAACTCCCTACACCCACTGCCAACAGAGCGTGTAAGAAGTTCCTATCGCATACATCATAAGCTTGTGAAGATCAATGTATCGAACATGATCTCCTACCAATCCAGACAATACTCAGTCCCCACTGGGTATCAAGGAAAAACAGTAGGTATACAAGTCTATGACAACCATTTGTATGCTTATTATAACACGAAACTTCTGGTTCGCCATCCTGTAGGAGAGACAAAATTAATTTACAAAGAAGAACATTACAGAGAGAATCTCAGGCTGTCTATGCCAAGCTATCCAGA
>NZ_JBXCIY010000101.1:0-502 GCF_056786395.1 Paenibacillus sp. Y951
AGCAAGGCATTTCCATGCGCATAACCGCTGAGATCACCTGTTTCTCCTAAAACTCCAGCCAAGCTGGTTACATTTACACCTTGGATAGCAAGCATCTTCTTAGCATAAGGAATACGCTCCAAGATATGATGAAGTTCAAATTCAACCTGCTCCAGCTGACGATTTGCCAAGTCATATTCTTCAAGTAAGTGGCCTAAATGCAGTTTGTATGCACACAAAGCCTGAGTAGCGCCTACGCTACGTTCAGCGAGTGAGATAAGTTGTTCAGCTCGCCGCAAACCCGCATGACGCTTAACGTATTGCTTCCAACCGGCGATAACTTGCTCTGTTGTTAACCGACTAATTTCCTTCGGAAGAGGAAACAACCTTAATGTGGCAATGGCACTGGTGCAGGTGAGAATTTTGAAGACATGCCGAAGTTCTGGGAACACAATGTCTACCCAACGATGAATCTGGTTAACGGCGCTGTTAAGTCTTTTGGTGACTGTGTCCCGGTTGGCCA